>JBFWKV010000128.1:0-3643 GCA_050252475.1 Candidatus Omnitrophota bacterium
TCTTCTCAGGGTTTTTCACCGGTTAGATGTAGAAAGGATTGTGCTTGGTTTTCAAATGTTTGTTTAATAGCGGGAATAGAGAAAACCAGGATTGAAGAATGTGTGATTAAAACCATTAGCCGAGCAATTTGTGATATCCCAACGTGGAGGTAAGAAAGTGAACGAATTAGAATTAACTGAACAAATTAATGTTGTCCCTCGTCCTCAAATTTCCTTAAATGAAATGGAAAAAGCAATTAGGGAAATGCAAGATTTTGTTAATAAATTGTTTGTAGAGGGCGAGCATTACGGTGTAATAGTTAAGGGGCAGAAACCAACCCTACTTAAGCCAGGAGCTGAACTATTATTAAACTTGTATGGCTACGGACTTAAAATGGAGAAAGTGAAAGAAGTAGAGGATTGGGATAAGCCCTTTTTTTATTACGAGTATAAAGCAATTGTTTACTCAAAGCGGGGTGGCTGGGTAGAAGCAGAAGGCTTTGGTTCTGCCAACTCAAAGGAAAAGAAGTGGGCTTTTGACCGGTACGGCAAACCACAGCCTCCGGAATATATTTACTCGATGGTAAATTCTATCCAGAAAATAGCCCAGAAACGAGCTATGGTTGCTCCTACACTAATTGCCTGCCGAGCTTCTGCATTATTCACCCAGGACTTAGAAGATATGGAGGACCTTGTAGGAAGTCCAGAAACACAACCATATGACGAAAGAAAAACTATTCCTACAAATGGAGTTAAGAAACTTAGCGACGCTCAAGTTAGGCTTCTTTATGGTAGAGCAAAAAGCAAAAACCTCAGTAATGAAGCCTTACATCAAATGATAAAAGAGCTGGTAGGGAAAGATAGTGTTAAAGACCTAAGTATGCAAGATTTGGATGCCATTCTGAATGCAATCCAACAAATATAAAACCCTCCTCGCCCTGGGAGTGCCTCCTGGGGCGAGAGATAAAAGGTGATAGCGATGGAGAATGAAAAGCTAATTTTAAGCCCCAAAGACATTCAGGAACTCACTGGGTTCGGTAGAACCCAAGTGTATGAACTATGGCACCGTTCTGATTTCCCCGGAAAGCGTCTGGGACGACGCCTATTTGTATCCAAGAAAGCCTTTGAAAGATGGTTGGAGACCAAAGATGAGGAGGACAGCTATGAAATTATCTGAGTTTAAAAAGAAAGTTAGAGGAAACAGGAATCTGTGCTGTATATGTAAATCAAGCCCAGCGGTCGGTGAATACCGAGGTTTACCTATCTGTCTAAATTGTAAGCTTAAACTGATACTGGAAGAAAAATACTCAGGAGCTATGACGAAATAATGTATACAAAAATTGAAAGTAAGTTTTGGCAGGATAAGAGAATACAAAAACTATCCATAGAAGCTCGCTATCTCATGCTCTATCTTCTTACTTCTCCCCATAGAAACATCATTGGTATCTATTATTTACCTATTTCTTACGCTTGTTCTGATTTAGGATTAGATGACCAGCAATTTTGGAAGCTATTAAAAGAATTAATTGATAATGATTTTGTCTCATATGATGAAGAAAGCAATATGGTGTTAGTAAAAAATTATTTAGAGCATAATCCTTTAGAAAATCAGAACCAAATAAAGGGTGCAATTAAAAAATTGAATGAACTTCCTGAGACATTTCTCATTTTTGAATTTTATGAAACGGTTAAATCTTCTAATGGAAGGGTTCCAGAAGAGTTTCTAAAGGGTTTGGAAACCCTTTTAAATGATTTGGAAACCCTTTCGGAACCCTTTCGAACTAAGAAAAAGAATAAGAAAAAGAATAAGAAAAAGAAAGAAGAAGAAGAAAAAGAAAAAAAGGAAATTATTGCGCCTGACGGCGCTGTTGATTCTGACGAATCAACGGATTCCATTAAAGAAATATTTAATTACTATAACGAAGTATTTAAAAATTGTTGGTCTAAACCATTATTATTGACTCCTCAACGAAAGAAGAAAATTTCTGCTCGATTAAAGAATTTTACCCCTGAGGAATTAAAAACAGCTATACGCAATATCCGGGCATCCCCCTTTCATTGCGGTGATAACGATAAGGGGAGAATTTATGCCACACCGGAATTCATATTTCGTAATGACGAAATAGTGGATAAATGGCTAAAGGAAGAACCCCGGTATGGTGGTATAGAGGGCTATAACCCTCCTCAGGTAATAAATTCTGATAGATTCGAGGGATATAACCCCCCTCGAGTAATGTAACTTATCCTCCTCTGATTCCCCGGGAGGGTTGTTTACCCCCGCCCTCCCGGGGGCGAACAGGAAGAAATGGAGGTAAAAATGGAAATAGCTCTTGAAAGCTTAATAGGTAGGGAAGCGTTTACGGAGCGCAGTTGTAAAGTGTGTGGAAGAACACTTAAATCTGTAGAAATAGAGGTTGTAGGCAGAATCTATAAGGTTGTGCCTGCTTGTGAATGCGAGATTAAAAAATACCAGGAAGAAAAGGAACGCTTAGAGCGGAAAGAATTGGACGTGTATCTGGAAAGTTTCTTTTCCCTCTCTGAAGCTGAAAGATATAAAGATTGCTCTTTAGAGAATTTTGAACCAAGAGAGGGAGTAAATGAAGCACGGGAGAAAGTTAAACAATATATCGATAACTTAGAAGAGAATTTAAGGGTTGGTCACAGCCTTTTCCTATTTGGAGACGTGGGAACCGGTAAATCTCATCTTGCTTTTTCCATTTACAACGAGGCCAAAAAGAGACATTTCTCAGCGATATTTAATACTGTATCGAACTTAATGAACAGGTTGGATAAAGCCTTTGTCAACAAAGAAGCAGAGTTCGATTTACTGGAATTACTGAAAATTGCTGATTTACTGGTATTAGACGATTTAGGGGTAGAAGTGGAAAATAAACGCTCTAAAGAACGGCTCTATGAAATTATCGTAGGGAGATACAATAGTCGAAAAGCTACCATTATCACTACGAATTTAAGAAATCAAAATGAGATGATTCAATGGTTAGGGGCTCGGGTATTTGACCGACTTTTAGAGAGTAGCACGTTTATTGAATTTTCAGGACAAAGCTATAGGTGGGTGAAAAAAAATGGTAAATGAACTTATGCAAGAAAAAATAGCTTTGTATCGGCAGTTTTTAAGGATGTTGAGCGACAGGGAAATAGGCCAGATTGAGTACGGGGAAATAATAGACTTGATTGAGAGGGCTAAAAGCTTTGATGATCTCAATTGTGTTTGCGATAAGTTTCAAGTTGCACCATTTTAATTTTAAGGAGGTAAGTAAATGGAAAAAACTCACTGGGTAGTTTGGAGAAAGGAATTAACGGAAGAAAACATCAGGAGCCGGTATTTTGAAATGACCGGAAGAGAGCCAGACCTGATTCATTCACCAGAGGAAAGCAAAACTCCATTCTGGTGGACTGGTTGGGTGAACAAGAAAGAATATTATGCTTTCAAGGAAAAGGAGAGAGCGCAATGACTAATCAGGAGTTTGAAAACTTACGGGAGGAATTTTTAAGTAAGGAAGCGGAATTGCTGGAGTGGAAAGGTCAGGAGTATGGGAGTAACTATGATAGGCTATTAAACTTTAAAGAAATCTCTAAATTTGTAGGATTGAACGAAGCTGATGTTTGTTTACTATATTTACTTAAGCACGTTCAAAGCATTACT
>JBFWKV010000129.1:0-3610 GCA_050252475.1 Candidatus Omnitrophota bacterium
CAACGGATAAAAGGTACTCCGGGGATAACAGGCTTATCGGTCCCGAGAGTTCATATCGACGGACCGGTTTGGCACCTCGATGTCGGCTCATCGCATCCTGGGGCTGGAGAAGGTCCCAAGGGTCCGGCTGTTCGCCGGTTAAAGCGGTACGCGAGCTGGGTTTAGAACGTCGTGAGACAGTTCGGTCTCTATCTCCTGTGGGCGCAGGATACTTGAGGGGGGTCCTTCCTAGTACGAGAGGACCGGAAGGAACGAACCTCTGGTGTACCAGTTGTTCCGTCCGGAGCATACGCTGGGTAGCCATGTTCGGTTGGGATAAACGCTGAAGGCATCTAAGTGTGAAGCCCACCCCAAGAATAGGTATCCCTGAAGGCATCCCGTAGACTACGGGCTTGATAGGTCCTGAGTGTAAGCGCCGTAAGGCGTTGAGCTTAAGGATACTAAGGAAGCCGTTTGGCTTGACCACAATTAAATATTTATAGGAATCAAACAATATGATAAATTTTCCCGGTGACCATACTGAGGAGGAAACACCCGTTCCCATTCCGAATACGGTAGTTAAGCTCCTCAAGGCCGATGGTACTATGCTGGCAACGGCATGGGAGAGTAGGTAGTTGCCGGGATTTTTTGTTTCTGGTTTAGATTTAAAGGTATTCTAAGTCGACTTTTTATTCTAAAGAAATTAGAAAGGAAAAGTCATGGAGATAAAGATTGAGAAATTATCTCAGGATGAGCTAAAGAAACGTCAGGTGTTCGACTGGCCTATCTGGACAAAAGGGGTTTCACGTTTTCCTTGGACCTACTCTTCCATAGAAGAATGCTATTTTCTGGAAGGAGAAGTAGAAATAGAAACAGAAGAAGGAAAACCGCTTAAAATCAGTAAAGGAGATTTTGTTGTCTTTCCTAAAGGATTATCTTGCTGGTGGAATATAAAGAAGCCAGTGAAGAAACACTATAATTTTAGATAGAAACAATTGATTGTTCTCTTCCACAACACATTTTAATAAATTTTGGTTTACAACCTCCTTTTTTTATGTTATAATTTTGCCGTATTTTTAAAAATATTTTATATTTCTTCAGGAGGTTTTTTATGGCTGATATAAAGGTGAAAGATTTGCGTGTTTTTGGTCTTTTTTCTCATGCAGGCGCAGGGAAAACTTCCCTTGCCGAGGCAATTCTTTTTAATACAGGAATGACCAATCGACTGGGTAAGGTAGATGAAGGAAACACTGTGAGTGATTATTCCGCTGATGAAATTGCACGTAAAGTTTCTATAAATGCTTCTTTGCTCTATGCAGATTACAAAGGTTTGCGTTTACAGTTTTTAGATACCCCAGGATATGCAGATTTTATTGGAGAGGTAATTTCTTCTTTACGCGTAGTGGATGGAGCGATTGTTATTATAGATGGAACCAGCGGGATAGAAGTGGGAACAGAGCGTGTCTGGGAGATGCTTGAAGAGAGAAAGGTTGCACGCTTAATTTTCATCAATAAGATGGATAAAGAAAATGCAAGTTTCTCTCGGACCTTAGAGAGTATTAGAGAGCAATTTGGTAAGAAATGTGTTCCTTTAATCATTCCCCAAGGAGAAGCTCAGAATTTTAATGGTGTAATTAATGTTCTTGATTCTCAGGTTTCTTCTGAAACTACCGCTAATTTTAGAGAGAACCTTATTGAATCGGCTGTTGAGGCGGATGATGCGATACTGGAAAAATATCTGGATAAAGGCGAACTTACACCTGAAGAAATCAGAGAGGCAATCCGCAAAGCAGTAATAAAAGGGAAAATTGTTCCTGTTCTCTGTGGTTCTGCTTTGAATAATGTAGGAGTAAAAGAATTACTTGAAGTAATTGCTGATTATTTTCCTTCTCCTTTAGATATAGGTTCAGTGGAAGGCAAGGATGTTAATGGAGTAAGCATTAAACGGGAGATTTCACCCGAAGCGCCCCTCAGTGGTTTTGTGTTCAAAACTATAATTGACCCTTATGTGGGACAATTGAATCTCTTTCGTCTATATTCAGGAGTATTGGATGCCAACACAGGTTTTTACAATTCCACAAAGAAGATCAAGGAACGCGTGGGTACTCTGTATATTCTTCAAGGGAAAAACCAGATTCCCGTTCCTCAGATTAGCGCAGGAATGATAGGAGCAGTGGCAAAATTAAAAGATACTTTTACTTCGGACTCCATTTCTGATGAGAAAGAGGTAATTTTATTTGAACCAATTGTTTTTCCCGAGACCTCTATTTCTCTCTCGGTAAGGCCTAAAGCGCGTACTGATGAGGAGAAAATTTCTTCCGGGCTAACTCGTCTGGCGGGTGAAGACCTTACTTTTAAAGTAAGCCGTGATCCGCAGACTAAGGAATTGATTATTTCAGGAATGGGAGACCTTCACTTGGAAGTAATGGTTCAGCGTTTGAAAGAGAGGTTTGGAGTGGAAGTAGAAATAGGGACTCCTAAAGTGCCTTATAAAGAGACGATTACTAAAACAGTTCAGGTACAGGGAAAATACAAACGGCAATCGGGGGGAAGAGGCCAATATGGAGATTGTTGGCTAAGATTGGAGCCTTTACCCCGTGGTAAGGGATTTGAATTTGCAGATGAGATTTTTGGAGGAGCTGTGCCCCGTCAATATATCCCTGCGGTAGAAAAGGGAGTTATTCAGGCGATGTCAGAAGGAGTTTTAGCAGGATATCCCCTTGTGGATATGAAAGTCACTATTTATGATGGTTCGTTTCATCCGGTAGACTCTTCGGATCTCGCTTTCCAGATTGCGGGTGCGATGGCGTTACGGAAAGGTGCTCTTGAAGCAGGTCCGGTTTTACTGGAGCCGATTATGGATGTGGAGATATGTGTTCCTGAAGAATATATGGGACAGATAAGTGGAGACCTTAATGCTCGACGAGGAAGAATTCAAGGGATGGATATAAAAGGGAAAAACCAGATTATTCGTGCCAAGGTTCCCCTTGCAGAGATGTTTCGTTATGCTACTGACCTGCGTTCGATGACCCAGGGGAGAGGTGTTTATTCTATGCGTTTCTCCCATTATGAAGAAGTTCCCGCAAGAATTGCGGAACGTATTATTGCCCAGGCAAAACCTAAAGAGGAGAATAAAGAAAAATAAATACTAAAGTTGTATTTTTCTTCTTTACAAGTTTCTCTTTAAAGTATTATAATAATAAAAAATGTAAAATCATTAAAAGGAGGAAGAATTAGATGTCCGGTCATTCTAAATGGGCAGGAATAAAACATAAAAAGGCTCTTGTTGATGCCCAGAAAGGAAAATTATTTTCTAAATTAGCCAAAGAATTAACCGCGGTAGCCCGTCAGGGAGGAGGTAATCCTGAAACCAATACTAAATTGCGTATTTTAATTCAGAAAGCCCGTGAGGCAAATATGCCTTCTGATAATATAGAAAGAGCAATTAAGCGAGGAACTGGCGAGTTACCGGGGGTAAGTTATGAGGAAATGACCATGGAAGGATACGGACCGGGGGGGGTAGCTATCATGGTGGAACTCCTTACCGATAATAAAAATCGTGCTGCTGCTGAGATTAGAACTATATTTTCCCGAAAGGGTGGTAATCTCGCAGGTGCAGGTAGTGTGAGCT
>JBFWKV010000130.1:0-3534 GCA_050252475.1 Candidatus Omnitrophota bacterium
TGACAGTATATCCGAAAGGAGATGAAGAGATGGAAGAGCGGGCAGTATACGAAGAGGAAAGAGTGCGGCTGGCCGAACGGGTACGGGAGTTGGAGAATAAAATAACGATACTCAAGAACGCATTAGAGTTCTATGCATATACGAAGCCTGTCTGCGCTGTCATTATCGACGGCACATATACGGAAAGTTACAAGGATCACGGCGAGATTGCACGGCAAGCCCTTGCTGCTCTGGAAGGAGGCGGAAATTAATATGCGGGTGTATGTAACTAAGTGCGATGGGTGTGGTAAGGAACTAAACCGCACTTCAGAAATCTATAAGCTATATTTAAAGACGGATAGATTCTGGGATGGAGTAGATAATGATTGTCTCACTGTAAATTTAGATTTCTGTAAATATTGTGCTATGACGATAAAAGATACTCTAACAAAAATTGTAAAAAAGTTAGAAGGAGGCGGGAGTGATGGTTAAACAACTGAAGCTTGCAAAACAATTTATTAGAAAGTTAATTCTTTTCTCGTCTTCAGCAGGCTGAAGCGTTACTAAGAAGGGCTTGGGCTGCCCTCGGAGACAACATGATGAGCCAGAGCTTAGGCGGAAAGGGCATAACTGAGGAATATGCACAAGCAGTTTGCCGTGAGATTGACGCTTTCCTGCGAGGAAAGGAGAGCGAGGACTAATGGAACTTTTAGGAGTAATCTGCCCGAACTGCCACACATGGAATGAGATGCCCGATCAAACCTGCATTACAACTGTATATTGTTGCAACTGTAATACAAAAATACCAGTGCAATATTCGATTCAATGCCCAGAGAATTGGATGATAGAAAAGTGGAATTGTTAGCAAAGACCTCATACCGAAATGTTATCAAAGTGGTGCTGAAAAGCTAATTAATCAGATTTTCCATGAAGTCAAAAAATGGCGGGAAAGGACAAAAAGGAGGAAGCGAACTGTGAACCAAAAGACTGATACAAGATTAAAATGTCCCTACTGCGGGGGCGAATTTAAAACGGAAGTAAAATTAATTCCTGCTTATTCCGATACGGAGCAGTATATATTTGAACAAATTATGCGCTTTGCCTGTGGGATAGAGCCGTATAAAGGCTACGTTAAGCACGTAGAAGATAAAACTTATGTTTATGAGTTTCACCTGCAAATTTACGATTCTCCGCAGGGAGACACCTGGATAAAAGGCAAGGCAGAGTGGGTACCAGGACATAGATTTAAAGTGTTAGAAATAGAGTATTCTGATTATTAAAAAGAAAGGGTGAAAGATTGTGGAGGAAATAAAAATTGAAGCGTTAATTTCAGAAAAAGGCCCCGTCGAATACTGCTTCCATTGCCAGCAAAAAGTATTTATTTCATCTGACAGGGTAGCAGTATGTCCGAAGTGCGGAAGCGTAATTAGCGTTTTTAAAAGGGGTAAAAAGGAATAGTAATAACTAAAAAACAATTAATTCAAAAATATGAGAAAGAATAATAGAAGAAGATAACGAGTGGGAAGAAAATATGAGGAAGGAGCGGGAAAAGTCGTGACCGCAACATCTCATTGCAGAGGCCATGTGATTTTTTATGACGAAGAAAAAGGAAAATGGTTGTATAAGGAAGGCAGAACTCCTGTTAATGCTGTTTGCTGGCCATGTATAAGATGTGGCAGGCTGCCTACCCCAGAAGGATATGATGCTTGTCTGGGGCATATTGAGGGAGCAGTAAGTGCCTGTTGTGGGCATGGAGTAGAAAAGGGGTACGTGATATATAAAAGCGGAAAAGAGGTGAAATTATGAGCATAAATTATAACTTTTCTTACTCAAATAACAGAGAGGAACGCAGAGAAACAGAGAAAAAATGGAGTGAAGAAAATATAAAAACACTTATATCGAAATGTGGATACGAAGAAAATATTTTTTCAAATGGTTATGCAGTACTTAAAATAGACGTATCATTAATGACCCCAGAAGAGCGACAAAAGTTATATGAAGCAGAAAAGATTTTAAATGAACTAGGTATAGATTTTGATACTGGCATGGGAGGAGGGTTTAGAGATTGGTTTCTAGATTGGTCTTTAAGCGGAGCAATACTAAGAACAAAACGTATGGCTTGTTTACATTGTGATACAGGGAAAATAAATTATTTTGCAATAATGAAATCACCAGAAGGAAACGTCGTCTCTTTCCCCTTTTGCAGTGTTGATTGTTTTCAAGCAAAAAATTATGAGTTGTCTGGATGGAAACTTTTAAGTTGGGAGAGCAAAGGAGAGTAAAGCGGAAATGTAAAAGAATTAAATAAATGTAAGAAACTGGAAAGGGAGTTGAAATTAAAATGCTTGTTGACGCTTCCAGACCAATTAAAGACTTTATGGATTTTTTAAATGAAAAGAAATTGTGTATAGTTCCTTGTAAAGTTGTATTTTTGCCTGATAACGATACCGTTAAAGGCGAAACAGGGATGGGCTTTGCCGCTTACATTCCCTCTTCCGAATTAATGTATGTCGCAGGAGACTTATCCGGCCTTGAAGGTTTAACCCCGGAGGAGCAGTTTGAGGCAATATTGCAGTCGGTGGCGCATGAGTATATACACCACGTTCAGAATATCGAAAGTCGGAAATTCGATGAAGATGAAGCTCATAACCGGGCAGAGGAATTGGTGAAGGAGTATTGCAAAAAAGGAAAATGATAAAGTGTTTATATTGTAGTAAAAAATTCCCAAAAAGAAGCTAAAAAAATAGAAAAAGCATATTTAATTAATATAGAAAGGAGAAAAAAATACACTTGATATTTCAACATAATATTATTCAAGGTAGAACTATAGAAGATATTTGGAGAGATATAATGTGGTGTTGTATTCGTAATGGATACTTTTATACAGTAGAGCAGGGAAGTTATAAAGGACAGCTTAGAAAACAATTAGAATATGCTGTAATAATTATAGATGAACCAGGACATAGACCTCTTGCTGTAAAAGTACCTGAAGGATTAGGGTTTGCTTCACCAACAAGTGAAGAAAAAATACATAATTACTTTGCTAATTATTTAATGAGTGATGTTAAACCCGAAAATACACAATATACTTATGGACAGTATATAGTTGCTCAAATTGATCAAGTTATAAATAAATTAAAAAACTCTAATGGCAATACAAATCAAGCAACAATTACTATAGGAAACGAAAAATCTATTTATCTAGAAGATCCTCCTTGCCTTAGATTAATAGATTTTAAAATAGTAAATGGAAAACTTAATATGAATTTATTCTTTAGAAGTTGGGATATTATAACTGGATTACCTGAAAATTTAGGGGGATTACAATTGATAAAAGAATACGTATTAAGTTTTTTGGATGGAATTAAAGATGGTAAAATTATTTGTTATAGTAGTGGAGCGCATATTTATGAAATGTATTTTCCTTTGGTTAATATGTTAAATATAAATAAAATTAAGGTAAAATAAACAGTAAAAACATTAATAAAATAAAAATATAAATAAATTCTTATAATAACTATAATAAATAATAAAATAATAAAAAGGAGTAATATT
>JBFWKV010000131.1:0-3438 GCA_050252475.1 Candidatus Omnitrophota bacterium
TAAAAAACTCTTAATAAAATGAGCATTTTGATTAAAGGTGGTTATATTGTAGATCCTGCAAACAGACGCGAAGGGCATTCTGATATTCTTATTGAAAAGGGGAAGATTGTAAGTATTGATAAGGAACTTAAGGTGTCTGCAGATAAGTTGATAGATGCGAGGACTAAATTTATCTTCCCCGGATTAATAGATATGCATTGTCATTTAAGAGAACCGGGGAGAGAAGATGAAGAGACGCTTTTAAGCGGTGCTCGGGCAGGGATAAAAGGAGGTTTTACTGCTCTTTGCTGTATGCCTAATACTGAGCCGGCCATTGATAATCAAGGTGTAGTGGAATATATTTATACGGAGAGCAGAAAAATTAATCTTATTGATATCTATCCGGTAGGAGCAATTACTAAGAGGCGAGAGGGTAAAGAATTAACTGAGATAGGATCTTTGAAAAAAGCAGGGGTGGTAGCAATTTCTGATGATGGTAACTGTGTGATGGATAGTGAAATTATGCGTCGGGCAATGGAATATAGCAAAATGTTTGATTTATTAATCATTTCTCATTGTGAGGATAAGAATCTTTCTCAGGATGGTTTAGTAAACGAAGGTTATGTTTCCAGTCTCTTAGGTCTGAAAGGGATTCCTCGCGAAGCAGAAATAATCATGGTAGCACGCGATATAGAATTAGCAAGACTTACAAAATCCCGACTTCACATTGCCCATGTTTCTTGTAAAGAATCAGTAGCATTGGTGCGGAAAGCAAAGCAAGAAGGGATAAAGGTTACCTGTGAAACCTGTCCCCATTATTTTTCCCTTACCGAGGAGAATGTTTTGGGTTACAATACTAACTGTAAAGTAAATCCTCCTTTACGAACTGCAAAGGATATAGAAGCAATAAAAGAAGGTTTAAAGGACGGAACGATTGATGTTATTGCAACCGATCATGCCCCCCACGCCGATTTTGAAAAGGATGTGGAGTTCGATCGGGCAAGTTTTGGAATAATTGGTTTAGAAACAGCCTTAGGGATTGCGCTTAAAGAATTGATAGAGACAAAAACAATCAGTATTTCTCAACTGGTGGAAAAAATGAGCGTTATGCCCGCTAAAATTTTAGGGTTAAATAAAGGCAGGTTATCTATAGGAGAAGATGCTGATTTAATTATCTTGGATTTAAATAAATCATGGGTAGTAGAGAAAGAGAAAATTATTTCCAAATCAAAAAACTCTCCCTACCTCAATTGGACATTGCCGGGGCTGATAGAGTATGTTATAGTAGGGGAGAGATTGCTCTTAGACAAAGGAAGTTTATCTTATTAGAGGAGGAAAAATGAGGAAAATCATTTTATCGCTGATGGTTTTTCAGTTGTTATCTACCCCTGTTATCTTTGGAGAAGAAGTAGAAGATATTCTGAAGATAATTCAGGAAAAGGCAAACCAGATAGATAGCTACAAGGGAAATTTTGTTTTAAAGATGGATACCCCCCAGGGAGAGATATTGATGAAGGGAAATGCTCTTTTTAAAAGGCAAGATAAAATAAAAATAGAAGTAAACATCCCCAATGTTGCCAATGCCAGGCAATTGACCATCTCTAATGGTGAGCTGATGTGGCAATATTTACCTTTTCTGAAAACTGCTTCCCGAATAGATTTGGCAAGTCTGAGAAAGGAATTTGGGGATGCTTATTTTGCCTATTCTAAAGAAGATATCTCCCGCCCCCTTAAAGATGTTGAAGAGAGTTCAATAAAATACCTGGGTAAGGAAAAGATTGGTGATGATGAATGTTTTGTGTTGGAGGCAGAACCTAAGGAAGGTATTCCCCAGGAGATTCCTTATAGTCGTGTTAGATCTTGGATAGATACCGTATTAGGGATAGAAAGGAAGGCGGTTTTCTATAATTCTGAGGGGAAGGAGGTTTTTAGTCGCAGTTACGAGAATATTTCAGTTAATATTTCTATCCCCGATACAGAGTTTGAATTCTTTCCGCCCGAGGGCACAGAGGTTATCGATGTGACAGAAGAAGCAAAACGGTATATTGAGAAGGACAAAAAAAGCGAAAATCATTCTTTACCTTCTTCTCCGTAAGCCCTTCTGTTTAGCCATGAAGTTTTTGGTTACACCAGAGCTGGGTAGATTATGTAAATGGTTACGCATATTAGGTCTGGATGCATGTTATGTAAGAAAAGTCAATTATAGTGAGATAATTTTTAAAGCGATAAGAGAGTCGCGTGTGATTGTTACCCGTGATAGAAGAATGAGTGAGCATCATGGTTTAAAAATAATCTTGGTAAAAAGCGATTTTATAAAGGAGCAATTAAAACAGGTAATAGAAGAGTCAAAAATAGAACTAAACCCTGCAGAAATGTTTATGCGGTGTACAATCTGTAATGAGTTACTCAGAAAAGTTGAAAAGGAAAAAATCAAGGATTTAGTTCCGCAATATGTTTTTAAAACCCAGGAAGAGTTTGTCCAGTGTCCAATATGTAAAAGAATTTATTGGCAGGGAACTCATTGGGGAAATGTTCAGCATTATCTGGAAACAATAAAGAAAAACGTTTAAGCTTTAGTTTAGATGAGGATAGTTGCTGATTTTCATATTCATTCCAAATATAGTCGGGCTACTTCGCGGGACATGGATTTAGACCACTTGGTGGAATCAGCGCGTTTAAAGGGTATAAACCTCTTGGGAACAGGTGATTTTACTCATTTTTTATGGTGTGAAGAATTGCGTCACAAACTTCAACCATTTAGATACGGAATCTTTGAATATAAAGGAATTAAGTTTGTTCTTACTACAGAAGTGTCAAACATATATTTACAGAATGGACGTATGCGGCGTATCCACAACATAATATTTGCTCCTACTTTTGAAATAGTTGATAAAATAAATGAAAGTCTTGCCCGATACGGCAACCTTTCCAGTGACGGAAGGCCAATATTGAGTTTGAGTGCAGAGAATTTAGTAGAATTAATTCTGAGTATAAGCAAAGATTGCTTAATCGTTCCCGCACATATCTGGACTCCCTGGTTTAGCCTTTTTGGTTCAGAATCAGGTTTTGATTCTATAGAAGAATGTTTCGGCAAATATGCAAAAGAAGTGTATGTTTTGGAAACAGGGCTCTCCAGTGATCCTGCGATGAACTGGAGACTTTCTTCTCTGGATAGGTTTACTTTAATCAGTAACTCTGATTCTCATTCTCCTTCGCGTATTGGTAGAGAAGCAAATGTGTTTGAGGCACAGATGGATTATCTAGAGATATTGGATATCTTCAAGAAGAAAGATAGAACGAGATTTCTTTTTACAGTAGAATTCTTCCCGGAAGAAGGCAAATACCATTATGATGGGCATCGTAATTGTGGAGTAAGATTTTCTCCCAAAGAGACAATCAAATTAAATGGTATCTGTCCGAAATGTGGAAAACATCTTACCATTGGGGTAATGCATATGG
>JBFWKV010000132.1:0-3433 GCA_050252475.1 Candidatus Omnitrophota bacterium
GCCTTGGAAGCTGTAAAAATTCCCACCGTAGAAGTCCATTTATCTAATATACATGCCAGAGAAGAATTTCGCCACAGATCTCTTATTGCACCAGTGGTAGACGGACAGATTACTGGTTTTGGACCATATAGTTATATTCTGGGGCTGGAAGCAATACTCTACCTTAAGCATAAAAAATAACTCCTTTAACTCTGAATTTGAAGAAATTGAATCAGCGTATAGCAAAAATAAATAATGTTCTAATAAAAAATAGCCTGGAAGCTTTCCTTATTACTAAAATGGCCAATATAGAATATATTTCAGGCTTCTCGGGAGACGATGCCCTCTTATTGATCATTCCTGGAAAAACAAACCTAATTATTACTGATAGTCGTTTTATTCAAGAAGCTTCTCAAGTAGAAGGTTTTAAACCGGAAATAACAAATCAGAAAATAACCAAATTTCTTATTGCAAAATTTAGGAAATTAAATTTAAAACGGATCGGATTTGAGAGTAGTGGTTTAACTTATGGACAATATTCTAT
Organism: Candidatus Omnitrophota bacterium; assembly: GCA_050252475.1. Taxonomy (GTDB): domain Bacteria; phylum Omnitrophota; class Gorgyraeia; order DTHP01; family DTHP01; genus JBFWKV01. The sequence goes on from JBFWKV010000132.1 coordinate 524, forward strand.
GTTAAAAGAAGTATGTAAAGGGGATATAGATCTAATTCCCTTAAATAATATAATTGAAGAGATGCGCATGATTAAAGACGAAGAAGAAATAGAAATAATAAAAAAAAGTGTAGAGATTGCAATTACTGCTTTTGAGAATCTTCTCTCAGAATTAAATTATACATATTCCGAAAAGACAATCGCTAACCGTTTAGATTATCTAATGCGAGAGCATGGAGCAGACGGCTCAGCATTTGAAACCATTGTAGCCACAGGCAAAAACACTTCTCGCCCTCATGCTGTTCCCTCATCTAAGATATGGGAACGGAAGGAACTTATTCTTATTGATTGGGGAGTGCGCTTTAAGGGATACAATTGCGACTTGACAAGGACTATATTTTCTTATAAAATTAACCCTATTCAGAAAAGAACTTACAAAATTCTAATTGAGGCCCAGGAGAAAGCAGTTTCTATTATAAAACCGGGAGTAAAAATAAAAACAATTGATAGATTAATTCGGAAACATCTTAAAAAATATAAAATAGACAAATTTTTTCTCCATAGTTCAGGCCACGGAGTAGGTAAAGAAGTTCATGAACCTCCCTGGATTTCCCGGAATAATGAAACAGTATTAAGAGAAAACATGGTATTTACTATAGAACCGGCAATATATTTAGAAGATAAATACGGTATGCGTGTAGAGGATATGATAAGAGTTAAACCCAACGGTTGTGAAGTTATTAGCGAGAAATTAAAAAAATATATCTTAATATCTTAGAAACATTATGATTAATACTAATGAATTCAGAACAGGTTTGACACTTTTAATAGAAGGAGAGGTATACTCTATAGTTGAGTACGAACATGTAAAACCGGGAAAAGGAAGTGCTTTTGTAAGAACAAAACTTCGCAACCTTAAAACAAAAGCAGTAATAGAGAGGACTTATAGGGCAGGGGAAAAATTTGAGGAAGCATTTGTTGAGGAAAAGAAACTGACCTTTCTATACCGTAGTGGTGACTTTTTCTATTTTATGGACGAAGAAACTTATGAACAAAAAGCACTTACTAAGGAAGATTTGAGAGATAGCATAAACTATATTAAGGAAAATACACCGGTTACTGTATCCTATTTTAATAATGAAATTATCTCAGTTAATCCTCCAACCTTTGTGGAGTTGAAAGTGATTTATACTGAACCGGGAATGAAAGGAGATACAGCTAAATCTACTTACAAACCTGCTACTTTAGAAACAGGTTATACCATACAAGTTCCTCTCTTTATTCAGAACGGTGATATTATTAAGGTGGATACCCGAACCGGCGAGTATGTAGCAAGAATAGGTTGAAAATATAACAATTTTAACCAGGAGAGTAAATATGGATATTAAAGAAATTAAAGAGTTAATCAATCTAATGAATGACCATAATCTTGTGGAAATAGAAATAGAAAAAGAAGGAAAAAAAATCCGTTTAAAGAAAGATTCGTTATACGGCTCAACTGGCCCAGTAATAATAAAAGAGAAATTTCAGGAATCAACCTCTCCTAATTCTGCTTTTACGAGTGAAAGTCGTCCGGAAGCATCCCCTGAAAATTCAAAGATTATTCAGGTTAAATCACCCATGATAGGAACTTTCTACCGTTCTCCCCATCCCGATGCCCCACCCTTTGTGGAAGTAGGAGATATTGTGGAACCAGGGAAAGTACTCTGTATTATAGAAGCGATGAAATTAATGAATGAAATAAAAGCAGAAATAAAGGGAAAAATAATTGAGGTGTTAATAAATAATGGTGATCCAGTAGAATTCGGACAACCATTGTTTCTCATTGAAAAATTATAATAAGGATGAATGTTTTCAAAAATATTAATTGCTAACCGCGGCGAAATTGCTATCAGAATAATCCGTGCCTGTAAAGAAATGGGTATACGTACGGTAGCGGTTTATTCTGAGGCAGATGTTGATTCCTTACATACTAAACTTGCTGATGAAGCTATATGCATAGGTCCAGCCAATCCAAGAGAAAGCTATCTCAATATACCCAATATTATTTCAGCGGCAGAGATAACTGATGTAGAGGCAATCCATCCGGGTTACGGCTTTTTATCAGAGAATGCCCATTTTGCAGAAATTTGTCAATCATGTAAGATCACTTTTATTGGTCCTACACCGGAGAATATCCGCATAATGGGAGATAAATTATTAGCAAAAGAAACAATGCGCAAAGCAGGTATTCCCGTTCTTCCTGGGAGTATGGGGGTAGTAAAAAATAAAGATGAGGCTTTAGAGATTGCTCAGAAGATAAAATATCCTGTAATTATTAAGTCCGCAGGAGGCGGTGGTGGGAGAGGCATGCGTATATGCCACAATGATATCCGCCTCGTTAGTTCATTTATAACATGTCAAGCCGAGTCAGAAGCATCTTTTGGCAGAACAGATGTATATATTGAGAAATATATCCCTCGCGCACGTCACATCGAAGTTCAAATATTAGCAGATAAATATGGAAAAATAATCTATTTAGGGGAGAGAGAATGCAGTATACAGAGACGATATCAAAAACTCATTGAAGAGTCTCCCTCACCAGTTATTACTCAGAAAATGCGTAGAAAAATAGGAGAATGGGCAATTAAGGGAGCAAAGGCAATAAACTACAATAATGTAGGAACTATGGAGTTTATACTTGATGAATACGGAAACTTCTATTTTATGGAAATGAATACAAGGATACAAGTGGAGCACCCTGTTACAGAAATGGTAACGGGAATCGATATAGTAAAAGAACAGATTAAACTTGCTGCGGGAGAAAAGTTATCATTAAAGCAAGACAATATAAGAATAACCGGATGGGCAATAGAATGTCGAATTAACGCCGAAGATCCTGATAACAATTTTTTACCATCACCAGGGAAAATTACCCATTATATCCCTCCG
>JBFWKV010000133.1:0-3379 GCA_050252475.1 Candidatus Omnitrophota bacterium
CAACAGGTTTATGAGAAACATTAACCGAATAAGGTATGCCGTTCTGGGAAAGTATTCCGGAAACTATTGGCTGAAGAAAAGCATTGGGATGAAGACTTATTCCTCCTATAGCAATCTCCATAAATCTCATTATTTCCTCACCCGCAATTGCATAACTCAAAGGATTTGCTTCTCCCAGATATCTATCAAAATTACCTATGGCAATGACTCTTCCCTGAGGGTCATGAGCAGAAAGTAAATAATCTTCCGGACCCGCATCGGTTATATTTTCAATAATTATGAGATTATATTGTTCTGCCATGGCGTATATTCTTCGTGCCTGCGTTTCAGTAAGTCCTTTCCCATTGAGATAAATAAAACGAGGGCTTTTACCTTCTTTAATCCCCAAATAAATCAAAGATTCAAAACCTGACAATTCACTGGAATCAGAATGAATAGAGTCATGTTCGATAAGATAAGGGTCAAATTCTACAATTTCTGCCCCATAACGGTCTAAAAATGGTTTAAAAAGCTCCTCGGGATTACTAGTTCCCTTCTGGTAGAAAATCAATCCACCTTCCTCAGTAAGAAAAATATTTCCTAAAATATCAAAGATTTCGCTCTCTCCCTGATAAATTCCGATATTCTGCTCCGGATTAACCTTAATTCCTAATTTTTCGGCAAGAGAAGCCACCTGATTGCGCAAAGTCCGACTTCCTAAACTCAAACCATACTGAAGACAAGAAATCGCTATTCTCAATTCTGGACTCTGGAGAATTCTTTGCCTCTCCTCAAGCGAACCTGTTCTCAAGGCTTCTTGTAATTTTGCTGCTTCCTGAAAAATACCTACTAAAGTAAATCTTACTTTTTCGTAGCTGGTTTGGTAGTCGCGAGTTCTCCGCAGAAGAAAATTCAATGAAGAAGATTGAGAAACAGGAGAAAACAAGAAAAAAATGAGAGCAAAAATAATTATGCCTCTTCTTATAAATTGCCTCATCCCTTTACCTCCTGTTTATAGGTTAATATAAAAATAATTTCACTTGTTTTTATGAATTTACTACGGTTGTATTACCAAGACACCGTTTCTTTCCAGGACTTCTCGGGGGTATAAACTGAGGTCGTTTTTATTGGAAATGCCGATTAATTCTAAAACCAGAGGTAGTTCTCTTCTCGCATCCATTTCATTAGTATAACCCACAAATCTTCCTCCCGTAACTCCCTGGGCAATAAGCTCAGCCATTTTCCAGCCAATCTTAAATCCCATCGTAACATCATATGGAGAAGGTAAAGTACCTCTCCCTTCGTAATTTAAAAGAGCATTCCTCACTTTGGTTCCCGACAATTTTTCTTCCAATACCGGAACCAGAGCTGCTCCTATTCCCGCCAGCTGGATGTGTCCATAAGGATCTGTCTTCGCTGAGCTTTTTACAATATCCGGCATATCTCCCGGACGGTATCCTTCAGCAACCACAATAACCACTGCATTTTCTCTGGCGATTATATGTTGTGCCCTTGCTACTATTTCATCTATGGTAGCCTGAGTCCCATCTGCATGCTTCTGTTCAGGAACGACTATCAAAATTGTCCCCCGGAGGTCTTCTTGCCGCTTAATCTCCTCGGCAGATAAACCATCTGTTCTATCCGGACGCGCAGACTCAAAAGTCAATCTTCCGGAATCTCTACCAAAGGTCTCCACCACCATCACTACGGGCTGACCCCGTTCTCCGTGAGTCTTGGCACTCTGGGCAATAGAATATATCTCATCGCGATACATCCTTACTGCTGAATCAAACCCTAAAGACTGCACTCCCTGTCCATTGACCATCACATCACCATCAATGGTCTTGGCAGTAGCTACAACAACCATATCCGGATTTTTCTCGGCTAAGGTCTGGGCAACTCTAAGATTATCATCCCCTCCGGTAGAAAGCCAGGCACCAAAACCTTTTATATTCTCCAGAGTCCTTTCCATATCCTCTGGTTTCTTGAAAGGATTTATCCTTGATGAGCCAAGAAAAGTGCTTCCCTGCTGGGGAATATCTTTAGCATATAGTTCATCAATCAAGACGAGGTGTTTAGGAAATTCTTCTGGTGAAACTAATAAACTCGCACCTGCATTGCGCAAACCCAATACCGTCATCTCTGGTCTTAAACTTTTTAATCCCTGGGTGGCATAACTGATTACCGCATTAATACCCGCCGAGTCTCCCCCACCGGTAAAAACCAGAACACAGTTCTCACGGTGTTGAAGCGCTCTGTTTACCAGTTCTTGATGAGAAACCGCTATGAATCTTCCTTCTTCTATCCCTTTGAGAATATCTGCATAAGTCAATCTATCTCTGGTAAGAATTCTTCTCCCAGAAATACTCAAACGGCATAAATGCTCACCTGTCTCTTTATCCACAATAATAGAACCAAGCTCACCACCGGTGTGTAATATATTTAGTAAATGAGCTTCCTCTAATATAGCTTTGTCGGTGATTAAGGTAGAACTATGCACACGGCGTAAAGTCTGGTGGTAATCAAATAAATTTAAGTTTCTCAGAAAGCCCAAACATCCTATAGGAACTAAAAAAAACAAAATTAATTTCTTCATCATCTACCTCCTTCCTTATAAATCATGGTTCTCTCCAATCCCAGCCTAAATAATCAGTAATCTTCCAGACTTTTCCTGTGGCATTGAAAGCCTCAAAATATCTAATTGCCATTTCCCGTGTTGCTCCAATAATGCGTGCTAAATCCTCGGGATTAATATTATCAATTCTTTCCGCAAAAGGTGCGATAGTCCGTTTAATCGGGTCCATCACCAAAACATAATAGGGACATTGAGACTCAGGAACTAACCCCATAATCTCCTCTCGGCTAAAACTTCTTACCGGAGGAAGCCCGGAAAATTTCTCCGGATTTTTCTTGCTTTCCTGGGCTATTGTCCACTCTACCATTTCATAAAACAAATCTAAGGGCATATTTCGCAAGGCAGTTCTGCGCCATTCTGTTCCCACATTTGCCTTGAGGATATTCCCTGCTAATTGTTCTCTAATTACCTCAAAAGGTGTTCCGGTGGTACCGTGCTGGGCAATTGCTACCCCCAAAGGTCTTAAAACCTCGGCTATATCATTTGTTCTTTCCACATCCACAGTGGTTTTTACCTCTTTACCTCCCACAAAAACAATACCGTGAACAGTTCCGTTATTTACCGCTAAAAGGTCGGGTTTAATTCCCCGTTTATGTAAGGCTTCAATCATTACCACCGCCTCCAAAGGAGTGGTCATTACGGTTTCCCCCGTCAAGGGGTCAACTCTTCCAATATGTCCCACTTCCACTTCCAGACCAAATTCAGCAGGTATAAGCTTAGCCAATTCGTGATTTATCTCAATGATGCGTTTGAGGTCAAGATATG
>JBFWKV010000134.1:0-3346 GCA_050252475.1 Candidatus Omnitrophota bacterium
TTTCATTCAGGGAATAAAGAAATTGGATGGTAGTATAGAGTAATTTCCTTTCTTTTTGTATTTGACTTAATTTTTTCGCCTGTTAAAATGTTTTGTTAATAAAATAATTTATAAGTCTCTCCGGGGCGTGGCTCAGTTTGGTTTAGAGCGCTTGGTTTGGGACCAAGAGGTCGTGCGTTCAAGTCGCACCGCCCCGATGGTTTTCGAAGAAGTTATTGAAAGGAATAATTTTATGAAATATAGAACCAAAGGACAGGTTGAAGCACAAATCAGCGAACTAATAATTAAGTTTGAAAAGGAATATATGGGTAGGGGTCCCACGGAAGTCAAAACATATATTCTCAAAGATATGATTTTTATCCGGCTTAAAAATGTACTTACTCCTGCTGAGGAACAGCTGGCTAAGAGTCCTGAGGGAGCAGAACTGATAAAGAAAACGCGTATGCAATTACTTGAAGGTTGGCGCACGCTGCTTGAAAAGATGATTACAGAGATAACCGGCTATCAGGTTAAAAGTATACATACTGATATCAGCACAAAAACCGGTGAACGCGTAATAATTTTTACGCTCGATAATAATTTAGAAGATTCTTTTAGAAAAAAATTAACAGAATAATTTTTTTTGTTAGAATAAAGCCTGCAATACAGGTCTCAGGGGGAAGACTGTAAGCAAGGGTCCTGCAAAGTAAAAGGGCTGTTGCTGAGTAATCCAACTGGAGTTTCGGGAGCTCTCTTATGAAGAGAGCACGAAACAAAAGTTGGTTTTTTTTAAGCTGAGTTTTAAACGAAAATGAAAGGAGAAGGGAGATGGCAGAAAATTTTTTAGAGGTTTTAAAATCCAGATTAAGTGAAGCAGATTATCGAAAATTGTCAGAAATAAATAATGCTAAAGTTTATCAGTTTATTTTTGAAGCCATGACACTTTGCAACCCCAGCGAAATTTTTATCTGTAGCGATACTCCTGAAGAACTTGATTTTATTCGGCAGATGGCAATTACTAAAGGAGAAGAAAAGCCTTTAGCGATAGAAGGTCATACCTATCATTTTGATGGAATATATGACCAGGGGAGAGACCGTGAAGTGACTAAGTTTTTGGTACCGGAAGGTGATACTTTAAGTCCCAGCCTTAATCAGATTGAACGTGAGAAAGGACTTAAAGAAATCAAAGGTTTGCTTAAAGATGCAATGAAAGGCAAAACAATGATTGTGAGGTTTTTGACCTTAGGTCCGGCGAATTCTGTCTTTACAATACTTTGTATGGAATGTACGGATTCCTGGTATGTGGCACACTCAGTAGACCTGCTTTATCGGCCTGGCTACAAAGAATTCTTAAGGGCAAAAGATAATCAAGAATTTTTTGCCACTTTACATTCTGCCGGCAGATTAGACCAGAATATGGTGAGCTTAGATTATGATAAGAAACGTATTTACATAGATTATATCAAAAACACAGTCTATAGCGTCAATACTCAATATGCAGGAAACTCCGTAGGTTTTAAGAAACTTGCTCTGCGCCTGGCAATCCGCAAAGCCCATCGGGAAGGTTGGCTTGCCGAGCATTTTATGATAATCGGAGTAAAAGGTCCTAATAACCGAAAGACTTATCTTGCCGGTGCTTTTCCCAGTGCCTGTGGTAAAACCTCAACTGCGATGCTTCCGGGAGAAACCATTCTGGCTGATGATATTGCTTATGTGCGCAATATTGATGGTATCTGCCGGGCAGTAAATGTAGAAAAAGGGATCTTTGGGATTATTCAGGATGTTAATCCAAAGGATGATCCCTTAATCTATAAGGTCCTTACCTCACCAGGTGAAATTATCTTTTCTAATATTTTAGTCAAAGATGGCAGACCCTACTGGTTGGGTATGGGATGTGAGCTTCCTAAAGAAGGGATAAATTATTCGGGAGAGTGGTTTGAAGGTAAGACCGATGAAAATGGTGAAAAGATCCTTCCTGCTCATAAGAACGCTCGTTACACAGTTTCTCTTAAGGCATTGGATAATTGTGATTCCGAATTAGAAAATCCCCGCGGTGTGGAGTTGGGGGGGATAATGTTTGGTGGCCGTGACTATCGTGCTTATGTCCCGGTGCAGCAGGGATTTACCTGGGAACACGGAATTATTGCCTACGGAGCAGCACTTGAGACTGAAACTACCTTTGCCATTGTAGGAGAGGAAGGTAAATATGAGATAAATATAATGAGTATTCAAGATTTTGTATCCATCAGTTTAGGTAAATATCTAAAAAATTATTTGGAGTTTGGGAAAAATCTTAAAAGGGCTCCTCTTGTATTTGGAGTTAACTATTTTCTAAAGGACTTAAAGACAGGCGAATTTTTAAATACCCGCCGGGATAAGCATGTATGGGTGAAATGGATGGAATTACGTGTACATAATGATGTAGAAGCAATTCCTTCTCCTACCGGGCTAATTCCTAAATACGAAGACCTGCGGGTTCTCTTTCGGAATGTGTTGGGCAAAGAGTATACGAAAGAAGACTACATAAAACAATTTACTCTGCGTATTCCGGAGAATTTAGCAAAATTAGAGCGGGTAGAAAAATTTTATCGCCAGAACATAAGCGATATGCCGGAAGAGGTTTACAGAGTTATTCAAGAACAGAGAGGACGTCTCTTGGAAGCAAAAGAAGAATTTGGTGAATATGTCAGTCCTTTTGTTTTAGAAACAAAAACAGGTGAATTAAAATAATGGCTATTTGGGTTTCCTGAGATTTATTTTAATGATGGAGGGGGTGATTTTAATATGGAGAAAGAACCTTTGCGTTTCACGCGTTTTACAGATATTGAACTTTTCAAAAGAGGCAAGGTAAGGGATGTTTATGATCTCGGCGATAAACTTTTGGTTGTTTCTACAGATAGAATTTCCTGTTTTGATGTGGTCCTGCCAACCTGTATTCCCCATAAAGGAGAAGTTTTGACCAAACTTTCTTTATTCTGGTTTGAGTTTACTAAAGATATTGTGCCAAATCACTTTATCAGTGCCGAAATTAAAGATTATCCTCCCCAATTACATAAGTATAAAGATATACTCTCTGGCCGTTCAATGCTGGTTAAGAAGGCTAAGCCAATACCGGTGGAATGTGTGGTGCGCGGATATCTTTCCGGTTCAGCATGGAAGGAATATCAAAAGACACAATCTATATGCGGGATAAAATTACCTGTAGGTCTTAAAGAATCGGAGAAATTACCCGAGGCTATCTTTACACCCGCTACTAAAGAAGAAGTAGGTCATGATGTAAATGTTACTCAAGAATTCCTGGAAAAAGAATTGGGAAAAGACCTCACGCAAAAATTAAAAGAGTTAAGTCTCGCCTTATATGAGAAGG
>JBFWKV010000135.1:0-3345 GCA_050252475.1 Candidatus Omnitrophota bacterium
CAAATATCCCCGCTCTTACACCTGCTTCTAAATTAGTGGCGCCTTCTATTTTAGCAGTAAAAAAGCCGTATCCTATCTGTGATGGTATTCTTAATAAAGGTTGAGGAATTGCTCCTATGCCTCCTATTCCTGCACCAAAAGTTACAGATTTTAAGACATCCTCAACGGCTTTTTTTGTATTTAATTTATTACCCGCTACTATTTTAGCAATATTATCAATTAGTTCTTTTGCTCCAAGGGTTACTCCAGTTTGCGCCATCTTCCCAGCAGTTATTTTGGCAATCGTGGGTAAATTTTGGAGAATTTTAGCGCCACTTACCAAAGGAGCAATCCCTCCACTAACTTTTCCCATTCCTATTAAACCTACTAACCTACCTGCTGCAGTAGCAAAAGGATGGGCTTCCTCTAATCCCGGCGGCAAATCTTTTTTTGGTCTTATTGGCAACACACCTTGAAAAAAAGCATCTAAAGTAGCGGGATATTTCTTTAGTAATTCAATATTTTTACGCTTCCTTAAAATTTCCTTTTCTTCTGGGGTGAGTTCACGAAGACGTGCTTTTAATTCAGGAGTTAAAGCCCGCAGTTCAGGAACGGGTTTTTCTTTAATCGGCTCATCTAAAACTAAACGAGGCTTTTTGGTTTCAATTGGCTCATCTAAAACTAATTTTGGCATTTTTCACTCCTCAATTCTATATTTTATACCTCCCCTAATAACCTTCCACACTCCATCTTCTAAAAAAGCATCGGGATATTCTGGATAGGGAGATTTTAATGTTTTTTGTCCGCCTAAAAACCAACCCTTTTTAGATTTTACCTTCTGCTGTGTTTCGGAAGGAAATTTATCTATAATTTCTACTATTTCGGGGTCTTCTTCATAATTTTCATAACCTTGTTGCAAAATAAAATTTATTGCTTGTTCTTTTGTTTTTACTGGTAAGCGTTGACCTGTTAACGGATGTTGATAATATCCTGTTTTTAATACCCCTAAAATTTTATTCCTTGCTAAATCAGTAAGACCAGATTTAGACCATACTGGTTTTTCTTCTTCTTTCTTCACCAATATTCTCCTTCCCGCCTTATCAAATCCCCACTCATACCCTTCTGGAGGCTCTTGTCCTTGTCCAGCTAATTCTGCTAATTTTGCGTAGTATTTTTCCATTCCAGTCGGGAACATTGATTTCATCCTCGCCTCTGCAATCGCCGTCTCAACTGGCGTAATTCCAATAGGCGGTCTTCTTACATCAAATATCCCACCCACCCCTTGTAAAACCTTTCCTAATAAAGATTTTGCAGGTTGAACCTGAGGTGGTTGTGGTATCCATTGTTCAGGTAGTTTACCTTGTAGAATATTTTCAATAATTGCTTTTTGTCTTTGCTGTTGGCGTGCTTGTTCAACCATATTTAAAATATTCATAAGAGCTGAACTTACCCTTTGTCCTATCGGTGTAGGGTAGGGATTATAAGTTAACCCTTCTTCTTCAGGTTGATATAATCTTAAACTTGTTGGTAATCCATTCATTTTAAACCTCCTTAATTTAAGGCAGTATTAATCTTCCTAATTGGCTACCTATGCCTGCACCCAACCAGGGTTGCCCCATCATTCCACCAATAAGCGACCCCCCCAGCATTCCTAAAGCACTACCCCAACCACCGCCTTTTTGCACATATTGGGGGTAATACCACGGCGCATAACCTAATAGCGTCTGTAATAATGGTGTTTGATATTGATAAGGAAATAATTGTTCTTCTCTAAATTGTTCATAAGCAAATTTCAAAGGTTCTTCTTCAATGGCTTTTAAGAGTGGAGAAATTGTTGCAATTGCTTGCATACTTTCTAAAGGTATATTAGCAATCTGCTCTCCTACTGCCATTGCTTGAGGCACGGTAGATAATCTTCTTGCTCTTTCCGTCTCTGCCATACCACTTAATAACTTTGCAAGTCCAGTTTGAGTTTGCGCTAATAAATTCGCTTCTGCAGATAATCTTGGAGTCGAATAAAGCATACCGCCTAATTGGGCCCCTCTACGCAAACGGTTTAAGGCTTCTTTTTCCTCTCTCAATGCTCCTTCTCTCATTGCTTGATAATAAAGAGAAGTATAAGGGTCGTATTCTCCAGTAAGAGTTTTCAATAACTCACTTTCACTCGCTTTATACAATTCAGGCGTATCTCTGCCGATATATCCCCTTAATAAGTTTTGTAATTCTGTTTTATACGGATATTCAGCAAAAACCTGCCCTGTATAGCGTTGATAAGGTTGTTGAGAAAGTTCAGTTAATCTTTGTTTTGCTTGTTTTTGCCATTCAGTTTCTAAAATTTCAGGCTCTATCTTCTTTGTTTTACTCTTTGACATCTTTAACCTCCTGCTTATCTAATCTTTTAATATATGCTTTATAATCTAATTCAAACCCATATTTATCAAATACAGCCCTTTCACCCTTCAGAGAAAACCCGCAAATCTCATTTATATTTAATTTTCTTGCATAATCTTCTATTTTCTTTAATAATTCTAACCCCACATTTTTATCTACTTTTTTATCAATATACGCTAAATCTATAAATACTTGCGGAGTATTTCTAATTACATTTTTTGCCAAAGAGCAAATCACAAAACCTTCTATCTGATTAGTTCCATTTACAGAAGCAAAAACTTTTATTGCATCTTTGTCAAAATTTTCTATTAAATATCTAAAGAAGTCATCGGCAGTATAATCTAATCCCTTAAAAACTCCTTTATCAATAAGTCTTGAAATCCGCCATAAAACTTCGTAATTATCAACTTCAAAAATTTTCATTTTTAATTCCAGTTTGTTGTTGCTAATTCCTTTGAATATTCAGAATTTTGTAAAGTCCAAGATACAAAGTTGCATCTGGAGAAACATCGCCAAATAAAATTTTTCCTACTCTTTCTTCTCCTTGGTCTACCCATTTTGCCATTTTCCCCTCCTTTTAAGATTGTAATTTTTTTAAATCTTCGTAAACATTCTTATGTAAATCTTCCCTAATAACTGAAATTAAATCATTTAAAAACTCCCTTAAACTATCCCAGTCATTATCTTTGATTTCATCTACATCAGGCAAAATTAAATCTTTAGGCGTTTTCATTTTTACCTATCCCCTATCGTGTAATAATCCAGCACAACTCCTAAAAAACTAAAATCGTCTTCTGAATATATCTTGATAAAAAAATGCCTTGCGGTGTAATCTACGGGTAAATCTCTAATTACAATATCGCCTTCCCCTGATAAATCTACCTCTCCTGCCTCCTGCCAATTAGGTTCGGTATCTCTTTTGATAGCTACTTTTAATTTACCTGTTGCTTTTTTCTCTGCAAAAATCCTTAACTT
>JBFWKV010000136.1:0-3330 GCA_050252475.1 Candidatus Omnitrophota bacterium
ATTAACTTCAACTCTATAATTACCTTGATCTAAAGAGAATGCTTCTCCACCTCTATATAAAACCGGACTTCCCTCATAGGTATAACTTAAGTTTCTTGCTGTTGTGATAAAAGAAAGATTTAAAGTCCCATCACCCTTAATCTCTAAAAAAAGCGGCATTAATCCCTTTTGTGCATGGATAATTCCATCATTATTTGAAAAAACTGTATGGCGGTTATCAATAGGCTTTCCTAATTGGAATTGCCGAGGATAGGAAACATTGATATCCGCTAATTCTCTTTCTTCTGGAATAACCGGTCCCTCAGGATGCTCCGCTATTCTTTGCTTCCCCGGCTCAGGAAATTTTAATCCCGTCGCTAAATAAACTAATTGTTCACGTTCTTCGTCCTTACTGTGGTAAGTAGACGCCCCTGTATCTCTATTTTCTCTCTGGAATTGTCTCTGCTGTAGATAAGCCCTTGCACTTCCCAGTGTTGGATCAATATAATACCCCATTCCTGCCAAAGGTAAACCATCTACTTTCTCTCTTAAAGTATCTATAAATCTGCCGGTATCCTGGCCGATTACGCGGGCTTGAGTTTCATTTTTCCAGTCGCCAACCCTCTCGTAAGAATACACACCGGTTACAAGGTCTATATTAAATTTTACATCCTGCTCTTTTTGGACAAGTAAAAAATCAACTCCTTCTCCGAAATAAGTCCTGCCCTGCGGTGCTTTATATTCACCCTCTCTCTTCTGCTCGTATCTCCATAGCCCATTCGGCGCTTCCGTGCACAAAATTGTATCTGGGGAACCCACCACAACCAATACTTCAGAAAATAGTGAATCTGTGGCTTGCTGGTGTACTAATCTTCCTATACCGTTATTCATCACAGGTTCGCCGAATTTGTTTGCCGGGTTTTCAGAAAAAGTAATTGTTGGGTTTTCAGCAGAACCACCATAATAATTGGTCGTAGTTATTCTTCTACCTGAACCCAAAATAGTTATCACCTGTTCTAAAGGTATAGCAAAACCTGTTGGAAATCTTAAACCAGCGATTCTTATTGTATCATTAGGTTTAAACGCACTATCAATAACCGTCCCATCATCTGTTTTTAAAGTGTAAGTCTCCTCTTCTTTAACAAATATCCCCTGTTGAGGATCCCATACCAAATGATAACTGTTACCGGGCCTATCAAACATAGGCGTCCCTTTTTCCCGGTTACGTTCCACAGTTATCTCACCTAAAGGAGTAGAAATCTTGCCAGATTTTAATTCTTCTGGTTTGGGCTTAACCTCCGTGAATACCTGCGCGTTAGTATAGAAAGGAGCACCACTGGGATTTATGGCTTTTAGAACCGGCTGGACCCAATAGGGATACTCATTACGGCGCAATTCACCATTTGAATCTTTTACTACTGGCTCATATCTTTCCTCTAATAAAGCTTTGTCAACTTTAAATCTGGAATTATCTCCACTCCAAGAATCTAAAACTTTAGCAGTAAAATCCATTGATAAATATAAAGGCCCATTCTTGCTCTCAGGTAAAACTAATTTGCTAGTAGTGGGATCAAAAGGCAACCTAACCGTACCATCCCTGGCTATTTCAAATTCTAATGTTTTTCTACCTTGTGTAACCCTAATAAGCCCATTATTATCAACCTCTACTCTATCCACCCCCCAATTCCTATTTAATAAACCTTCTTGCGAATCCCTTAATAAATCATCTACTGCTACCACTTCTTCGTACCTTGTTTCAGGATGAAGAGTTGTCTCACCTATAATGCTTAATATAACTTTTCTCTCTACATCTTCTCCATTTTCATCCTTTTCCCATCTAGATGCTACTATTTGGCTCAACCGAGAAATCTTTTCGTCTCCTTGCGAAACTGTCCAGCCGTATTTTTGGGCTAATGCCGAATAATCCGCATTTACAGGTTGGTCGCCTAAAAATACTCTTATGGAATTATCTGAGGTAAAATTGTTGTATGTATAGGAAGTTATATTTCCACTAGCATCCAAAAAATACCTGGCATTAACTCTAAGAAGTGAATTTTTATTGGCTAAAGAAAGAACTTCCCCTTCTTGTAAAGCATAAAAATTTTCTTCAATGTGCGTGAACACTTTCTGTCCTGCTTCGTTTTCTACATAGTATCTAGTAAAATACAAATCTCTCACAGCACCCTCAGGAATAATGTAGGAATTTCCTGATTTCTTCTTTACTAATGCGTTTGTCACCTTCCACTGTGCACCAGCAGAGAGCATTAAACCGTAAGCAAAAGGATATTGTAAAACCCTTCCTCCGTTTTGGAGTACAGGCTCTCTGCTGGGAAATAACGCTTCCTTAAATGTAGTTCCCTGCGAATCTTGTTTCTCTAATATACCGAATGCTCCATTTAGCGTAATAACATCATCATTTGTTGAGGATCTTGCCTTTTCATCGAAACCTATATTCTTAATAGTAAAATCATTGCCATAAACCCACATCTGAGGAATCTTATGTCCTCCATTTACTTCTAAATTCCCTCCCACTATTTCAAAATTTTTACCATCACTTCTCGTGATACTTCCTTTGAAAAATACACTTTCTAATGCCTGATTTTCCAAAGAGGATCTCATGTTTCTATCACCATTATTATATTGACTAAGCTGGCTGTCTGTAAGCATCCTGTACACCCTCTGAGCATCATAATTATAAGTATAAGACTCTTGATAGGAAGAAATTTGCCGCGATTTATTATCTAAATTTAAATCTAATTTAATACCCTGCTCAGTAACGGTGTATCTTTCATGCTCATTCCAAATTATCCCTGCATTTGTCCCTTCAGTTTGGACAGCAAAAGTAAAAGGCGCTGGTCCGCCGGTTATAGTAATTACGCTTGGGCTACTATCAAATTTTCCTACCCATAAATTTTTACTTACTCTGATTCCACCAAAATATTCCCTGCCCACAAAAACCTCTCTTCCGTTACTTAACGTGCGCTCATATGGCGTAGAAGAAAATACTGTGTTATCGCCTAATGTCCACTGGGCGCCGGGTGAAAACATCGGCCGGAAAGCATCAAACCCATATTCACCCCCTAATTGCACGCCGTAAACTCCTCTACCCTCAACAATATCATAAATCTTCTCACCATTAATAACTACCGGATTGACAGTTAAATTTGTCCCTTCACCTAAATTATCCACTAAATTATCCACCAAACCTTCACCTATTCTCTTAGCCATCAGGTAAGGAGAAATAGCAAACATCCTCTGATCTTTTGTATCAAATAACAATACTGGTTCACCACTTCTCGTGGCGATTATACCTTTCTCCGCACCCAACCAAACTGAGTCTCCTTGGAGAAT
>JBFWKV010000137.1:0-3328 GCA_050252475.1 Candidatus Omnitrophota bacterium
CAGTGTTAACTCCTACGATTAATATATCTCCAAGTTTTTTTGCCTTTTCCAAATATTTGAGGTGTCCATAATGGAGTATGTCAAAACAACCATTTGTGAAAACAATTTTCTTACCTTTTTTCCTTAAGATATGAACTATTTTTTTTATCTCGGCAAGTGATTTTATTTTATATGTGGTCATTAACAAATGCCTCTTCTATCAATTCGCAAAGAATATGTCCTACTGTAATATGTGCTTCCTGGATATGAGCGGTGTTGTCGGAGGGAATATTTATATTATAGTCACTGATACGGGAAATTTTCCCACCACTCTTGCCTGTTAAAGAGATTGTAATTAGTCCCAAGTGTTTAGCTACCATGAGCCCTTCAAAAACATTATCGGAATTACCACTGGTAGAAATACCAAAAGCAACATCCTTTTTTTTGGCTATTGCCTGTATTTGACGGAGAAAAATATCTTTATAATCGTAATCATTAGCGATAGCAGTAATTACCGAAGTGTCAGTAGTAAGAGCAACCGCGGACAATGCTTTTCTTTCCCTCCTGAATCTGCCCACCAATTCGGCAGCAATATGTTGCGCATCTGCAGCACTGCCACCATTACCGAAAAGAATTATTTTCCCCCCTTTTTTTAAACATCTGATTAAAACCTTGCTTACTTTTAATATGTTATCTATTTCTTCTTTAAGCAGTCTGTTTTTAGTTTCTATTGAATCTCTTATCCAAAGGGATATTTTTTCTCTATGTTTGTTCATAATCAACCAAAAAATGTTTTAGCAATTTCGTAAAGTTCCATATCCACAGTTTTTAATTTCTCTACAGCTCTTTCTAAAGGAACACTTATTATTTTATTTCCTTGAAGACTGACCATTTTCCCAAATTCTTTCTTCATAACAAGCTCAACTGCTTTTACTCCGAAACGGGTACCTAATACTCTATCAAAGGCGGTAGGAGTTCCTCCCCTTTGAAGATGTCCGAGTACTGCCACCCTTGTTTCAAATCCTGTTTTTTCCTCTATTATTTTACCCAAAAGTTCGCCTACTCCGCCTAATCTTACATGACCGAATTCATCTACTTTCTCTTCCTGGGTTACTATTTGACCTTCCGCAAATCTGGCTCCCTCTGCTACCACAATGATACTAAAGGTTTTCCCTCGGCTGTGTCTTCTCTTTATAAGAGAACAGACTTCTTCTACATTTATAGGCACTTCCGGAATCAGTATAACGTCTGCGCCTCCTGCAATACCTGCTTCTACGGCTATCCAGCCCGCATGACGTCCCATAACTTCCACTACAATTATTCGATGATGACTTTCTGCAGTAGTATGAAGCCGGTCTATACATTCTGTGGCGATATTTACCGCTGTATCAAAACCAAACGTATAATCTGTAGCAGAAAGATCATTATCTATGGTCTTGGGAACTCCCACAATATTTAATCCCTCTTTTGCCAATTTATTGGCAACCCCCAGAGTATCTTCTCCTCCTACTGCAACCAAGGCATCTAAGCCAAGCTCTTTGTAGTTTTCAATTACCTTTTTTACATCTTCTGGTTTCTTATAGGGATTGGTTCGCGAAGTTCCCAGAATAGTTCCTCCTTTGGGTAGTATTCCTGAGATTGAATTCAAGTTAAGAGGAATTACATCTTTTTCAATTAATCCCTTCCATCCATTCTTAATACCGATCACTTCATGACCTTCATTTATAGCCTTCCTTACTACCGCACGAATTACCGGATTCAAACCAGGACAATCTCCACCACCTGTTAAGATCCCTATACGCATATTAACTCCCTCCTTTTATTTATGTTTATTTTTTATAATCAAAATTTCGGTAAGGAATTTCCGGTTCTTTTTCTTTTGTTAAGTTACTTTGCTTTTCTGCTATTTTAGTCACATGGACCCGTATATTAATTGCCTCTTCAATACTCAACATTTCTTGAAGTCTGGTTTTTATAAGCTGTTGAATTTTTTCAGTTGTCATCGGAATATCTGTATTTTCCCAGAGTACTACTTTTGTATTTATATAAATTCCTTTTCTTGTAGCTACCACATCAGCTTTTAGTTCCTTAACCTCTTCAACTCCCCGGACAATCTTATTTATAAAATCCTCTATGGCATGTAGAGAAACTGTAACTTGTCCATCGGGATTGGAGAAGGCAATAGTTTTTTCCCTTTTCAATTTTCCTAAAGTCAATTGTATACCTAAAATACTGAATAACAACAGTACACATCCTATTACTCCCAAAGATAGACGAAGTCGGTAATTGAGGTTAACCAATTCTATAATTCTTTCTATGTCCTGGGAAGAAATTATTCTTAGAGAGATGGCAATAATAAATATGCTGAGAATGATAAAAAATAACCCCACAACTAAAATAAATGTTTTTTTGAAAATTCTTATCATTTTACACTCCTCCTTATTACAATAAACATTTCATTTCTTTTCTACTCGCTGGATTATAACATTCACATCTAAAGGAACTATTTCCGCCATTCTTTCTAAAGCAGACCGTACATTATGCTTTACTTCATTAGCCAGTTCAGGAAGATTGGCTCCGTACTCTGCTATGATATACAGAGTGATTATTAACTCATTTTCCTGGTTAAATTCTACAAGCACTCCGTTATGGTATAACTTTCTACAGAATATTGCCTGTATATTATGTAAGATATTTCTCCCCATTCTTGATACTCCTTTAACTTCTAAAGCAGCAAGCCTAGCGATGGATATTATTGCTTTATTATTTATTTTAAGAAAGCCGTGATCTTCTTTAATTTTCTCTTCTTCATGAACACTCCAGAAAACTCTTTTTTTCATTCTCCCTCCATTCCTAATAATTTGTTTACAAAATCAGTGTGAAATTCTCCTTTCATAAAATCTGGATTTGAAAAAACCGTCTTGTAAAAAGGAATTGTGGTTTTAATAGGCTCTATGACAAATTCTTCCAATGCTCTCTGCATAATCTTTATTGCTTCTATTCGGTTCTTCCCATGGACAATTAACTTTGCCAGTAATGGGTCATAATTAGGAGGAACATTATATCCAGTATAAATACCAGCATCTACTCTTACTCCAAATCCTCCCGGAGGGATATAATGGGTAATTTTCCCTGGTGATGGTAAAAAATTGTTATCAGGATCTTCGGCGTTAATTCGACATTCTATTGCCCATCCGTTTATTCTTATATTGTCTTGCTTTAATGATAACTTTTCTCCCGCAGCAAGTTTAATCTGTTCTTTTACTATATCAATTCCCGTTACCATTTCTGTAACAGGGTGCTCCACTTGTATCCTTGTATTCATTTCCATAAAATAGAAGTTTCCGTA
>JBFWKV010000138.1:0-3321 GCA_050252475.1 Candidatus Omnitrophota bacterium
AGGCAAGGCCACGGGGAAGTCAGAATAAATATCCTCTTAAATTGTTCTTCTATAACCAAAATACGCGTGCGTATGAGGAAGTTGCTTATGATTTTTCCAAATATAATTATTCGGCTGCTATACCACCCATTACCAGTGTTCCTCCTGAAGGACGTTATATTACTGCTTTAGATTTGGGACATATTCTGGTAGCAGGGAAATTTCCCCAGATTGCTACTATAGGGGGAGACGGTTATATGCGTCTTGTACCCCTGGCAGAAGGTAGAGAAATGGGAGCTTCTTTCCGCGTTGCCGGAGGTCAGAATGTTACTCACTCGCGCCAAGGAGGTGACCCTTATGATGAAAGTTTTCCCGTCGTAAGAGAACTATATATAAAGAAAATCTCTGATGACTGGATTAATCTCGTTGCTCTGGTAGATGCAGATGGATTTACCGGAGTTTTAGATATGAAGATAAATCCCCATGAGAAAACCCGCATGGTGGTTAACGCAAGGTTTTTTATGCGCCGGGATATACTAATTTCTCAAGAACCGGATACAGGATTTGCCGGTTTCAGCAGTATGTTCTTTTTGGGTGATGAAAAAAATGACGCAATGATTGGAGAAATGCGTCATACTCCCTGGAACATTCATGATGAAGCCCATGATTCGGATTATCTGGTTGTGCATTATGCTAATGGGGAGAGTCTTGAGCGGTTGATCAATCGTCCCTTTAGCATAGGTGTAGATAGATATGATTTTAGCCGACAAGATACAGAGATTATAGGGTTCTCTTTACAACAAAGAGACAGGAATCCTGAACATTACCGTGCTTTTCCCACCTCTAATTATGCTGATCGTCCCTCTTTTGATTTTAAAATTATTGAGGCAAATATTCCCTTAAGAGTGAAACTTTATGAAATTTACACTGAAAATGAATATGTGGACAATATTGTGGTTCTGTTAGCCATGGGTAGAGATTTATATCAAGGAGAAGAAATAAAGCTAAATTATGAGGTAATTGCCTATGATTACGAGGAATAATTTTAAGATTATTGCTTTTTTGTTTTGTATTCTAATGATTAGATCCGCCGAGGCTTTTTATAGCGAAGGATATTTTGATAAAATTGGTGAAATTTCTCCTAATGGAATGCGGGAAGGGATAGGACTTACCCCAGTTCAAACCCCGCTTACTATTACAGGTAATACAGTTAAACTACCTGATATGTTGGCTGAGCCAGAAAAGCCTTCTGGGATAGATGCTCCCTACTGTAAATATATTTCTCTTTTTCATCTTGCTCCTTTCTATATTGTTTTAGACGAACATCTGGGAGAGATAATTGATAAAGCCATTGGTAATTTGGGAGTAGAAAAAATCAAGTCTTTGCTTTATCCTTATTCTTTAAGCTTATCCGATTTAAGGTCGACTTTGATTTTTCTTCTTAAATCACCTTATTATGAGGAAGGAATATTGAAAATATCTGCGGAAGCGCTTTTATCAGTTCCTGAAGATACCCGATTGCTTTACAGTTTGGCTCAGGATTTAGCTACTCTGATTAATCCTGGGGATAGAGAATATATTCGTAATTTTGATGTCTCTCGGGTGGAACCGGATATAAAACCCTGGCCAGAATTCTGGTATATCAGTGAGGTTTGGGAGAAGGTTAGTTCGCAGGGGATTTTAGAAGGTAAAGTTGATTACCAGGGTATAGAGGATTATAAAGATGAAATAGAACGTGCGGTGATTTCTGCTATTGCGGGTTTTAATTATGATACTGACCTGCGACATTTATTATCCAGAGAATTTACTGACCAAGCAATGGCTGATTTTTATAATCGTCTGGATTACTGGTTAAAAACTCAGGAATATATTCCCCTTGATTTGTTTGATGAGGTAAGTAATAAAGCGCGCGAATTATTTGGAAAACTCCGGCTCATAAAAGGATTATTTCCCGACAGTCCCTGGCAGGGAGAGATTGCTCAAATTTATCGCTTATTGGGCGGAGAAATTCCTACCCGGAGTGATCCGGGGAAATTGCCGGATTCTTCCGATTGGGGAGAGGATATTTATAAGAGGCTCTGGGACATTTCCAGTTATATTGAAAAAACAGATTCTCAATTCGGAATTTTGCTTAAAGGTCCGGATATGACTATTGAACAGTTAAAAGATAAAATTAGATTAATTGGCCCAGCAATTGTAAGGATAAATAAAGAGGGAAATACAGAATTTGTGCGGATTTTAGAGATTACTTCCGACGGCAATGTTATTTACCAGGATGCCCAGAATAATCTTTACAGTATGGATTTAACTACCGAGTTTATTCCTGCCTGGGACGGATTTGTGTATGTGCCGGAGGAAAGAACTTCTTATCTTCATGTTGTTTCTGATTTTGATTTTAATCCCGGAAGTTTCTCTTTAATTAAAGGTTATGGACAATGGGCAATTAATAAATTTGATGAATTAAAAGCAAGAATTGGCATAAATGCTAATATCCCTATTGGAGAGAGTTTACCTTATTTTTATACCCAATTCCAGGTTGGGGGAGAAGAAACCTGGCAATACAGCGGGTATTTTCAAGGTGGAATATGGCTTACTTTTGATGATAAGATAAAATCTCAATTATTGCGCGGAACAGCGCTGGTGTTTGATACTTTCATCTCCGACTATCCGGGGATTAAGTATGTCAAGATAGAGCTAAAAGAAGAGGGAAGTGGTAAAATTATCAGCGAATTTATTATTCCCCGCGAGCGTCTTAATTTATCCGGATGGAACACATTTAAAATTCCTATACATTATTATTTACCCGGGACTCTCTCCTTAGCTGTGGGAATAATAGGAAGTTATCCCGGCTTATATAATCCTTGTGACTTTTTCATCGCAATGGATAAAATTTACATAGAATAATTGCCTCAAAATAATGAAACAAATATATAACTGTATGAATTGTTTTATGGTAAGTTATTCAAGATTATGGAGGGAAAGATGGAAAGAAAAATTTTATTGTTTTTAGTTTGTTTGGGCTTTTTAATTTTTTCCGTAAAAGTTGATGGGTATCAAGGAAAGGATTTGTTCGGGCCTGGGCTATTTTCTTCCGTTCCCGTCGGGCAAATTCCAGCACAAGTTCAAACTTCCCCTCTCGGTCCCATTAGTCTAATCCCCCAGACGGATAGACTTCATCTTACCGAACAGATTAGTGAATATGCCTTAGAAACACTAAATTATTTCATAAATCCCGAATTAGGCTTGGATGAAAGAACAGGGCTGGTTCATAATTATATCTACAAAAGGGATGATTACACTATGAAGGCAAATTTTACCTCCATTACAGACATAGGGTTACAA
>JBFWKV010000139.1:0-3311 GCA_050252475.1 Candidatus Omnitrophota bacterium
ATTTATAGCAATTCTTAAAGTTACCTGCCAGAGGAAAAAAGAAAAAACAAAAAATAAAATACTTAAAAAAACTAAAACACCCCATTCTTCCCCAATAATTAAGGAATGCCTCAAGTACAAAACTATTTCCTTATTCTCAGTTGCACCCAGATAATTCCTCAGTCTCAAATTTAAATTCGGGGGTGCTTGGGGGAAAAACTCTATTTTTAGAAAATTATTCCCTTCCCGCACAATTTCGTAAGGAACAAAATAATAGCGTGTTATAATATGCTCAGCGCGATTACTAACCCTCAGTTCCAGTTTTTCCCCATTTAAAGAAACCGCTTCTCCATCGGTATCTCTATAATCATATTTAAGTTTTAAAACAAAATCGCTCTTCTGAGGAAAAGAAATATTTTTAGAGAAAATCCTGGAATTTAAGGTATAAACTTCATCCTTTTCAATAATTTTTTCCTTTAAATTGGGAACCGCGAGTAAGAAAAAAGAGAAAGAAAAAATAAAAGAGAAAAATAATCCCAAGATAATTTGATAGATATGCTTAGACCTCAAAGATAAACTATTTTTGAGTAACATTTTTATTCTTCCTTTTTCTGATAGAGTCATAAATTAGATAACCTATACAACCTAAAAGAGTTAATCCTGATATTCCCAGCCCTAAATAAAATAAACTCTGAGGCCAAAAGTAAATTACTAATATGAAATTTTTCCCCAATCCCAATTTCTGCGGTTCAATATACCAGCCATTAGCATAGCCATTAACTAAAAGGTGTTCTGCTTCCAAAGGTTTCTTAAACAAATACCTTATATCTTCTGGCGTAAACTTCATCAAATGCCTTGCCTCCTTAACCTTTAACTCTGGATAATCCGCCACAATCTCCTCAAACCATGAACTATGAGCTATGAGCTGGTAACTATACAGTTTCCACTGCTTATGAAAACTCTCACTGAATACTAACCAAAACGGCTCTCTTGCTCCTTCAACTTTTACTAAATACTTTGTAGGATTTATCTTCTTAAAAGTTATCTCTGGCTCCTTGCTATGAGCCATGAACGATGAGCTATGAGCTGGTTCTAATATCACCCATTCTACCTCAAAAGTAGCATTTTCCAACTTTTCATATTTATGCTCACCCCTAGACAATTCAATTCTCTTTGATAGCACTCCTCTTTCCAACTCTTCAAAACTTTCCGGAAATTCAAAATCATTCAACCGGAAAACCTCTTCATCAATTTTAACCAAGGGAGGATTTATTTTCTTTACACTCTGAAGAAACGCAATCTTATTTTTTTCGCTTTTCAGTGGGTAAGGAAAGCGAGCCTCGGAACTGACAATTACAGATTCTTCATTATAAAATCTTAATGGCTTAAGCTCAAAAACACAATTATCCTCCAGGCACTTAAATAGCAAAATAATCTTCTTTGCCTTCAGTCCATATTCATACCAGTCTTTATCCTGAAACTTATCTTTTGCTAAATCAAAAAGATTAAATTCTCCCGCATCATATAACTCAATATAATCGTCTATTTTGCCATCTCCAGAATAATCCATGCCGGAAAATAAACTAAATTCCACTGGACTCTGTGAATCAAATTCAATGTTAATAAGAGGATATTCCTCAAGGTCAAAATCTAAATTCCTACTCAAAACCACTTCGCCAGAAAAGTCAATTTTTAAAGAACTATTTTCTATAGTATATTCAAACTGACAAGACTTCAGCTTTTCTTTTAATTCTAATATCTGGGAAGGTAAATCCAAATCATTTTCTATCCCAAATCGCCAGTTTTCTATCTCCTCCTGCCAGTTTAACCTCTCCTGCCAGTAAACTTTTCCCTCAACAACCTTTGGCTTTAATTTCACCTTAAGCCAATAATCTTTTGTCTCTTCAGGAAGATTGGATGTATCTTTGCCTACCGCATAGATTTTCTCATTTTCCCGCGGCAATTCAGTTCTTTCCGCAGTCCCCCCAAGCGCTTTTATACTGGTACTAATAAATATAAAAAAGATAAAAACCGCCTTTATCAATCTTACCCTCTCCCTCATCTCAAATTAGTCTTCAACTCATAGCCCTTAGCTCAAATACAGTTTATCTGTTCATCCGCATAACCGTGTTGAGAATTCCGGATACTCGGATACCCGGATACCCGTCCCCGGATA
Source organism: Candidatus Omnitrophota bacterium (assembly GCA_050252475.1). GTDB lineage: Bacteria > Omnitrophota > Gorgyraeia > DTHP01 > DTHP01 > JBFWKV01. Next base: position 2,156 of record JBFWKV010000139.1, read on the forward strand.
CTCGGCTCACCAGATACCCGTCCCTACGGTGCTCCTCTACCTCCCAGACATCCTATCTTTTCAAGACCTCTTCAACTACTCTAATTGCTTCTTCAGCCATCTGGATATTCTTTTCTGCTCCTTCTTGAGAAAATTTCCTTTTGTAATCTGCCATTTCACGCAGGTCTAATGCCTGAATAAAGTTATCATAATACCTTTCAGGTAAAATACCTTTATCTATATAAAGCTCTTTAATGGCAAATGCTAACTGGATATGACTTTTCTCACGATATCTCTTTTTATACAGAAGGGCTCTTGCAGTATGAAAAATAGCATAATAGGAAAGAGTTGTTGCAGATTTAAAACGTCCTCTGGAAAATAGGCTTTTAGCATCCTCTAAATCTTCCTTTGCTGCCTCAAGCTCTTTAGAAACTAATTTGGGCCCTCCTGAAAAAGGTATGATTCTTCTCTTCTCAACGGCTTCTTCTAAACTATATTTCTTCATAAGTAGGCTTACCTTTCCAGAGGACTATTCCTTTCTTAATTTCATTATAGAATACCTCGTCAACCTTTTTAGAGGAAGCTATCTCCATGGGGTCTAACATAACCACTTTAAAACTATCATCCATACCTATATATTTATTCACAATTTTCCTCACCTGTGTTTTATATTCTGTTTTAATAAAAATGTCTATATCGCTATTTTCAGTATTTTCACCTTTTGCGCAGCTTCCGTAGAGGATTATTTCAGAAGCATATGGCTTTACTTCTTCAACAAAATTGTGAACATAAAGGAGATTTTCTAAAATTTTAAAATATTTCAGTAAGTAATTTTCGGAATTTATCCGATAAAGAAAGACGTTGCCTTTTTTTTCTCTTGTTACTATCTTCAATTCTAATAATAATTTTAAGGTTTGATTAACTGAACCAATACTTGTCTTTGTATTCTTCTGAATCTCTCTCTCACAGAATATCCTCCCAGGATGTCTGCTAAGAAAAGAAAGAATCTTTAAAGGTGTCTGATGATAAAGTTTGCTTTTGTAGTCTTTCATAAGATTGTCCTCATTATTCATTTTTTTATAATTATCTTTCATTTTAATGAATTATTTCCAATTGTCAACACAAAAATGAATTCACCAATCCAACCAATCAAATTAGTTTTCAGCTCATAGCTCTT
>JBFWKV010000140.1:0-3309 GCA_050252475.1 Candidatus Omnitrophota bacterium
AAACCGGTACTTACCACGGACTTTATCATGTGCTCTTAGGAGCGATTAATCCTCTGGAGGGTATAAAGCCTGAGGAATTGAAAATAAAAGATTTGATTTCTCGAGTAGAATTAAATAAAATAAAAGAAATCATTATTGCTACCGATTCTGATCCTGAGGGAGAAGCTACAGCGATGTATCTGACAAAATTACTCAAACCACGGGGCCTAAAGATAACCCGCATTGCTTTCGGAATCCCCGTGGGGAGTGCTTTAGAATATGCGGATCGTGCCACTTTGGGTAAGGCAATAGAAGGTCGTCGAGAGATATAGATTTTTTAATCCTTAATATTTTCAAAATTCCCCGGTAGCTCAGCCCCCGCCAAAAAACGTGGCGGGTCCGCCACGCTTTGTGGCGGAGGTATATTTGAGGAATAATGTGTGTTATATATATGTATTGAGGAGTCTTAAAAATAAGAAACGGTATATCGGTTTTACAAAGAGAGACCCTTCTATAAGGTTAAGAGAGCATAATAACGGCAGTAATATTTTTACGCGTGGCAATCGGCCATTTGTTCTTTTATATAGTGAAAAATTTTCTTCTGAGCAAGAAGTGAGAAGACGCGAGAGATTTCTTAAGACTGGTCAAGGGAGAAAGTTTTTGGATACAATTATTCCCCGGTAGCTCAGCCGGTAGAGCGACGGGCTGTTAACCCGTGCGTCCGAGGTTCGAGTCCTCGCCGGGGAGTAAATTTTGGCATCGAGTAAGCGGTGCCATTTTTTTTGCCAAAAATTTACGGAGGGAAGGCGAGAACCTAAAGGGGTGTGGGGGAAAAATTTCCTCCACGCTTTCGGGGTGACATCCCGCCACAATTCTTGGCGGGAGCCAGAGGGGCAGAGCTCCTATGGGGAGCGAGTGAAATGAGCGACAGGTTCGAGTCCTCGCCGGGGAGTAAATTTAGACGATCAAGCCCTCTGACGATTAAGTCAAAGGGCTTTTTATTTTAAGACCATCTGTTAAATCGTAGAAATAAGAGTGTGGGAGAATGCTTACTTAACTACGCTTCTTTAATATTGCTACTTGCAGTGCTTCTTGATATAATAATTTTTGTTAAAGTTATATTAAACCGTTTTTAGTAATATCAAAAAATCAGTGTCAGAAGGAGAATAAAGTATGAAGAAAATAATTTATGCCATAAAAGTAGCAGATTTGGCCTATAGTGGTTTAGAGATAATTGATGTTAAAATTGGTCAAACTGTAGATATAGATTCTACATTGCGTCAGTATAGAAGAAGTAATCCCAATGCAGAGATATTAGATTTATGGGAAATAAATCCGTCATTGACTAATGCATATAATTGTGAAACAGGAGTGCATAAAATAGCAGAAAGATACGCATATAAACGAAAAAAAGAAACATTTATCTTTTTACAAGAAGGTTATCAAGAGTTTGCAGAAAATGTGAATTTACTTCTGAAAAATATAACTGGTAGTAAGACTATAAAACATGGTAAAACCAAAAAAGGGGAATATAAAAGGTCTGGTTACACAGCAAAAAAACCTTATCTAATTAAATTTCTGGGAAAACAATATCCCGTAGCTACGTGGAGAGAAGTATTGTGTAAAGTTGCGGAGGAAATCTATAGAAACAAAAATGATTTTACCCCCGCTTTAAATATTAAAGGAAGTAAGAGAATTTATTTCTCAAAAAACAGTAAAGATTTAAGGGATCCATTAGAGATTAAAGGGAGTCCCTATTTTTGCGAAGGCAACCTCAGCGCAAACCATATAGTAAAAATTACCAACACTCTTTTAGAAAATTTTGGTTATAAACCACATGATTTAGAGATAGAATGTAAATAGTCAGACTTTATTACTAAACCTACCGTGTGATTAAATTTTGATTTATCTTGCCCTTTCCGGCAATTCGTGGTATAAAAACTCTTGAGGAATCTCCAGTAAAGCAGTTCTAAATTTGTCAACAAAGGGAAGAGAATCAGCAGACTCAAGAGGGCCAAAATTTTATCGGTGGCAAAATTTTTATAAATATAACCATGGAAAAGGTTGGATTGGGAAAGGTTAGAAGAATATTTCAAGTTATTTGAAATGGAAGATGAGTTCAAGGAGTTGAAGGCGAGGTTTGGAGATGTTAAGTGAAGAGGAGAAAAAAGATTTATTAGAGATGGCAGGGTCAGCTAAGCTTCGCGAGGAATTTAGAAGACTAAATGTTAAAGAATATCCTCAAAAGGACGGCGAGCTAGACTTAGACTGGTATTTAGAATTTCTGACCATGTTCAGCCGGATTTTTGATTGCCAGGGATATCGAGAAGAGAGATTGAAAAGTTCTAAGGGATTAAGGAAACATAGGAAATTTATTTTATGAGCCCATAAGGAGGGGATTTTTTATTTCTCCCAAACGTAAAACTTATAAAAAGTTAAAATTGGCCAAGGATTCAGGCCCTTTTTTCAAAAAGTACCCGCCAATTTTTACGAGATTCAAAAATTAAGAATTTTATTTTACAATAATAACAAACTAAGTTTTTACTTGACAAAAATTTAAGATATTTTTTATAATAATTTCCTAAAAAAGGAAAAGTTTTGAATAAATTAAAATTATTAATTTTTATTTTTTTATTTTTTTTATTGCCTGCCTTAATTTATGCGGATGAGCCCTCAGGTATAAAACCCGCCTATAAAATCAAAACTCAGAAAGGCGCTTCTTTACCAACAATCCGGGGAGAGGTTCCTTTTAATTCTGCGGATTTAGTAGTAAATATTGCCTCTGTGGGAAGACCTACCGCAGGTAATTTAAACCCTGTTACTAACCGAAGAGAACATACAGGAACTACTCCTCGTGCTGAAGACCAGATTATCTATGTAAGTATTCCTGTAACGGTTGTGGTGACTAATGTGGGTAGGGGGTTAGCGCGTCCGATTATGGTGGATTTAGAACACGAAAATTCTGGCTTTCCTTCCCATTATGCATTTTTCTTTTATACTGCCGGCTCAAGATTAGAGGGTTGCGCTTATCGCTTATTTTGATGAAGAATTGGCACCAGGGGCAAGTAAGACTATCTCGGGGAAAATTGTGGCTTATCCACGGACCCAGCGGGAATATAAACAGATGCAAGCAGGGAGCAGTCGTTTTCGTTTTAGGGTTGACCCTCAAGAAGCAGGTTATTCTCAAGGAAGGGTAAGAGAATTAAATGAAGGGAATAATTATTCTTCTTATACTGCTTCTATAAATTTTCCTGAGGTGTTACCAGATTTAACGGTAAGTATAAAAAGTATCTCTCCCGCAATTTGGCCTTCTGATGGAAGAAGGGATTA
>JBFWKV010000141.1:0-3269 GCA_050252475.1 Candidatus Omnitrophota bacterium
TGCTCTTCCGATCTCGGCCAGGTAAAAGATTTTTCTGCCGAGGGATACATTGCTCAGAAAGAAATTAAACGGACGGAAAGATTTGTTCAGTTTGCTCTGGTATCGGCAAAGGAAGCAATTAAGGATGCCAATTTGGATATTGCTAAAGAAGACCCTTTTAGGATAGGTGTAGTGATGGGTTCAGGAATTGGAGGACTTAGGACAATAGAGGAACAACATAGAGTACTTTTAGAGAAAGGGCCATCACGACTTTCTCCTTTTATGATTCCCATGATGATAGTAAATATGGCTCCCGGGCAGATAGCTATATCTATGGGATTAAAAGGTCCTAATTACTGTGTAGTTACTGCCTGTGCTTCTTCTGCTCATGCCATAGGCGAAGCTTTTAAAATAATTCAGCGTGGTCAGGCTGATGTGATTCTCAGCGGAGGGACAGAGAGTTGTATTACTGTCTTGGGTATTGGTGGATTTTGTGCCCTCAAAGCTCTTGCCACCAATTATAATAATAATCCGGAGAAAGCTTCGCGTCCCTTTGATGCAAAAAGAGAAGGTTTTGTTATGGCTGAAGGAGCGGGTATTTTGGTTATGGAAGAACTGCAACATGCACTCAAGCGAAACGCACATATTTATGCAGAAATTGTAGGATATGGTGCCAGTGATGATGCTTACCATATTACCGCACCTGACCCTGATGGTCAAGGCGCTGCCCAAGCAATGTCTATGGCAATTAAAGATGCAGGGATATCTCCTAAAGATATTGATTATATAAATGCCCATGGCACTTCTACCCAGCTAAATGATAAAGTGGAAACCATGGCAATAAAGCTTGTGTTTGGAGAATACGCCAAAAAAATACCGGTGAGTTCAACTAAATCAATGACCGGTCATTTATTAGGTGCGGCGGGAGCGATAGAACTTATTGCTACTGTATTGACGATAAAATATGGAATAATTCCTCCCACGATAAATTATGAATTCCCCGACCCTCAATGCGACCTTGACTACGTGCCTAACGTTGCACGTCAGGAAAAGGTAGAAGTTGCCTTATCTAATTCTTTAGGTTTTGGTGGTCACAATGCGAGTATTGTAGTGAGAAAGTTTGATTAATATGTCTTTAAAGAACTCTTTTTTTTTCTTTGTCCACTGGGGAAGGAAAAAATTACCTTTTTCTGGGGAGATAAAAGGTCGCGGTAAAGAAATAATTATAATTCCTGGTTCTTTAGAGGTTACTTTACCCCGTAACGATATTGTTGCTTTAAATGTAGATTCCCCTATAAATATTAAGGCTAGTCTTCAGGCGATAATTAATCAGATAAATTCCAAAAATGGTTTAGCCATTCTTTCCCACCCCAGCTATTTACTTAAGCCATATAATAGACGCAAACTTTTAAGACTGGAAAATTATTTAGGTATAGAGATATATAATCCTAGTAAGATTCCTTGGCCTGAGTCTACACGACGTTGGGATTATCTTTTATTTCGTAAATATGGCAAGAAAATATGGGGTTTTACCTCTGACGATATGCATGATTTGAAGCGAGATGCGGGAAGGGCATGGATTATGGTAAGAACGGAGAGGAAAAGTGTCTCTGGAATATTAGAAGCCTTAAAAGAGGGGTCTTTTTATTCTACCACCGGTCCCCTATTGGAAGATATTATTGCAGAAAAAGATAAAATTCGTGTACATTTGAAATCTCCTGTGCAGATTAAATATATTGGTTATAAACATAAGGTTCTTCAGGTAGACTTTGGCAGGGAGTCAGCCTATCATTTTAAGTCTCACGATAAATATGTTCGCATTGAGATTAAAGATTTGCATAATAAAAAGAAAGCATGGACCCAACCTGTTTTTCTCCAAGATGGCAGGATAACTTATTTTCCTTATGCTAAAAATGGGGAGTGGTTGAAAGGGTGTATCCATATTCATACAAACCTTGACGGGGGAAGTGCTGGCTTAGAAGAGGTGATTGATTGGTATAATAATCACGGATATCATTTTCTGGCAGTTACTGACCACAATTTTATTGCCCATCCCAAATCTTTCTCAGAGATCTAATAGTTTTAGACATGTTTTCCAAAAACACCCACCACGGGTTTATTTATTTTCTCAAAATCTTTATACTTCATTTTAATCATATCCGCATGAGTCCCCGCATTGAAAACAATCTCTACATTTTTAGTTAAAGATTTATCCACATATATAGGGAGATTAAAAAGTGGCCCTAAAGGAGGCATTGCTCCTGCTTCAATATCCGGAAACAATTTGCTCATATCTTCTTCTTTGGCGAGCATAACTTTTTTAGCCTTGGCAATTCTTTTGAGTTTGTTGAAATCAATGAGATGGGTAGCGGGTAGAACCGCAAGAAAAAAATTCTTATCTGTTTTTATTAAAACTGTTTTGGCCACCTGGTTACCAGAGATATGTTGTGCCGCAGCGATTTCTTGAGCAGTATAGGCAATTTCATGTTTTAGAGTTTTGTAGCTTACTTTGTTTTTCTTTAGGTAAGAAATGATTTTTTTGGGTATACCCATATTCCCTCCTTTCTTAAATTCTTAAAGATAGTTATTTTTGATTGGGATTTTCTCACAGGATAAATTTTAAGTCAAGAAAAAATTATAAATTGTTTTAAATTTTTGCTATAATTTATTTACAATTTATCTCTAATTTCATAAAATATTTGAAAATTTTAGATGCATATAAAGGTAATCAAAAGGACTATTCGTTATTTCTTTGCCCGTCTTTTTTTAAGAATAGGGGTGGTAATTGTCTATTTTATTCCTCTTCATTTTCTACGTTCCTTGGGTGTTTTGCTGGGAAGAATTTTTTATAAAGTTTCTAAATACTATCGCACCATCGCACTTAATAATCTAAGAGTAGTTTTTCCGCAAAAGAAAGAAGATGATATAAGGAATATTCTATACAGATCAGATATTCTATTAGGAGAAAATGCCATTGATACTTTATGGTTTTTAGCCCATCCTTCCCGAAGAAAGTATTTAGCATGTTTAGAGAACAGAGAAGTACTTGATACCGCTTTAAGTACCCATAAAGGTTTAATTGGAATAACTGCTCATATAGGAGCTTTTACTATTCTCGGAGGAGTGTTGAGAGAATATGGTTATCCGGTAAATTATATTTTGCGTACCCCGCGGGATGCAAAAATGGCAGATGTGCTGGGGAGGGGAGTACGGTTGCAAGGGGTTAAGCCCATATTTACTAAACCGGCGAAAACCTGTGGTGAGAAAGCCATAGAGGCACTTCGCCGAAA
>JBFWKV010000142.1:0-3197 GCA_050252475.1 Candidatus Omnitrophota bacterium
CAATAGAAGAGATGGGAGGATATTGGGTACTTTCCGGTGACAAATATGTTTTCCATTCGCTGGAGGGCAAGAAAATAAGCCGCATGGGCATAGTGCGTTTAGATAAAAATACAGGTGAATATGAATTGCGACCTATTAGCGAAGAGGAATATGCGGTGGTAATAAACAAATTTCTCCTTTTAAGCAGATTTTATAACTTACACAGTCCAGAGGATATCCCCCGCTTTGGGGTAATTTCCGCGACACAAGAAAAACCAACAGCCGAAACCATTTTTGATAATCTGCTTGAATTTGTAATCCAGGCAATGCGCATCTGCGGAGCAACGGAACAAGAGATTATAAAATATATAGAAGAACAACCCTATTTTTTCTTTCTCCCTGAAGTAAGGGCTATTTTGCCCTCGGCGATTATGGCATTGAAAGAGCATGGTATAGAAAAGTTTTCTGAACAATGGGAAATTTTTAAAGAGATTATTGAAAATACTTCCCACCGCGATGTGAAATATAGTGCTACATTCTTACAGGTTCTCACCGACAGATTGAGCAAGGGGGATAAATTGGAGGATATTTTAAAGGATTTTAGAGACATGTGGCATTTTGGTTTTGTCTGGGCAACTCGCTTTTCTCAAAAAACCTGGGAGCAATTGATTGCCAATAGGAGATATCTGGAGGAAAAATTAGAAAAAGGAATTCCACTATCCTATGACCGACCCCTCGCAATTCAAATTTATCCGGTAAGCGATTATAATGACGCATTTAATAGCGACCTTGAAACCACCGCTCTTATAGAACACGGCTTTTTTGTCTTATACTACGAAGTGGATAATCTCTTTGAATTATTAAAAGCACTGGCAGAATCTACTGACCCCCAGAATGGTGTGAAAGCCTCTATAATTTGTTTAAATGGCCACGGCAACCCTGAAGAAGTAGGAGAGTTTATCTCTGGTTTATCCGATTTAAGACTCTTGGAAAAATTTGGGGTCAGAGAGTGTTTAGCTGATGGTGGTACCATAATTCTTTATTCCTGTAATACAGGAGTTAGAGGAGGGATAATCAGTGCTTTATTTACGTTATTCCCCCAGGCTAAATATATCTACGCTCCCACGGGTGAACCTAATGCTTTAAGAATAAATTTTGGACGAGAAGGAGAAATAGTGGATGTTGAATATGAAGGTTCAGAGGTATATGACTTATTCAGAGAACCCATGTACAGAAAACCTACCCCAGAAGATATTGAGAGAGAAATCAAACTATATTGCACTTTAAGCGGGATTGATCTGGGCAAAATAGATATGTCAAAGTTGGTTGAAGAGATTAAAAAGGAGGTTGAATTACAATTTTATCTGCGGGGATATATTATTTATGCTGATTATCTATCTATAATATGTAAGGCCTGCGATAAGTACCGATAGAATAACCAGACAATCCCGAAGGGTAGCTTTTCCTTAATTGAGTATCTATGGTAGTTCTCAAAATCCCGGATGATATGCGTATAGATAGAAATAAAAACTTAAATTTAGCAAAAAAGACCTCTGGTCTGGTTATAACTTATGTTTTAATTTTCCTGTTTCCCGTAATATTTTACTCTGAGAATTTATTTTTAAATTTTAGAAGAATAAGATCCACAACTCTGGCAGATAAATATACGGTTACTATGGATAATCTCAAGGTAGGGGAATCTGCGATAGTAGTTTCTTTTACTGAAGCCGGGCAGGGTTACAGGTTGCGTTTAGCACATATGGGTTTACGTATAGGCTCGCGCATTAAAATTCTCTATAAAGAACCCTTTGGAGGACCGTTATTGATAGAAGTAAATGGCATTAAATTGGCAATAGGTGAAGGTGTAGCGAGAAAGATAATGGTTTTGGTAGAGAGAGATTTGCCTCATGATTTTCAATAGTGCGAATTTAATAAAATTTATCTAATTCAGAAATAAAATGAAAAAGATATTAATGAGAAGAAGAATAAGATTAAGAATAGCGTTTCTATTTTATTTTTGTTTAAGCGGAGCATTTTTCTTCTTTCCCCCTTTTTCCCATTCTCTCTCGGTGCGCTGGACAAGGGGGATAGAAAGCGAATTTGTTCTTTCTCCCGCTTTAAGAGCTTCTTTTCAGGTAATAGTTTTAGATAAGGAGAAGATAGTAGTGATAGATGGAGATACTATTCATTACGAAGATAAAAGGATTCGGTTACTGGGGGTTGATTGCCCGGAAGTTCCAAGTGATTTTTTTGGTGGAGAAGGGCAGGAACCTTATGCTACAGAGGCGAAGAATTTTGTAATGAGGCGCATACAGGAGGGTAAAAAAATAGAGTTAATTTTAAGTGGAGATAGAGACAAATATGGAAGAGATTTAGGGCACATATTTATAGATGGGAAATCTCTCTCTTTAGAGTTAATTGAGCAGGGTCTGGCTTATGAAACTGTATCAATTTATGGAGATAACGGTTTTCCTGATTTAGCACAGAAGATATTAGAGATGGCAGAAAAGATAACCCCTCCTTTTCAAAGACCTTCTGAATGGCGCAGAGCACACAGAAGATAAAATTTTATTTCATCTCTATAATCATAATATAGTAACCTCAGTTTCTGCAAGGCGGTGATTTTAAGTGTGAAAAGATGACATTTTCATGTTGCAATATCAACAAGCAAAAAATATTTGTAAATTCAAATTTTATTTGTTATATTTATAGCAATGATTATTTCTCAATTAAAACCCTGGGAAGAAATAAAATCTTATCTTAAAAAGGGTGAGAAATTATTTATTGTTGGTTGTGGAGAATGCTCTACCACCTGTAAGGCCGGCGGAGAGAAAGAGGTTTTAGAGACAAAAGATAAATTAGAAAAAGAGGGTTTTTTCGTAACTGGCTATACCATCCCTAAATCTCCCTGTGTTTCTGCCCAGATTAAGTTGGAACTGGCAAAAAATAGAAAGGCAATAATAGAGGCCGATTCTCTTCTGGTTATGGCTTGTGGTTTAGGAGTGCAGTCGGTAAAAATAAATCTGCGCGAAGAAAAAGATATCCATCCTGCCTCCAATACTTTATTTATGGGAGCGGTTGACTCTTCGGGTTTGGGTTTTTTTGAATACTGTTCTGCCTGTGGAGATTGCATTCTTGAGTTAACCGCAGGAATTTGCCCCATTACCCGTTGTGCGAAAGGTTTATTGAATGGTCCTTGCGGTGGGCAGAATAAGGGA
>JBFWKV010000143.1:0-3212 GCA_050252475.1 Candidatus Omnitrophota bacterium
TAGAGGTGAATTTAATTGGCCAATATTACTGAAAAAGAAGTGTTAAATGGCATTTTAGATGATCTTGGCATATTAAATAACCGTGGGATTTCTACTTGGATTGTAACTGCTACTGGTGATAATGCTATTGCTACCGCTACTAAAGCCGCTGAGGCTGGTAAATCTCACTATGTTGTGGCTATTTCTGCGACCTATAATGATTCTACTATTAATAATTTGGTAGCTTTAAAAGACGGGGCAAACACGGTAGGTAATTTTCATGTCGGTAATATAGTTTTTTCCAAACCCCTTAAGTTGACTGCTGGTAATGCTGTTTCCGTTTCTTTGCCTGCTAGCGGTACTCTTGGCAAGATTGGGGCAGTAACGCTGGTAGGGTTTACAATTTGATGTTTAGAAAGGTAGGTTTCATGAAGGAATGGTTTTGAAGAATACTTTAAATTCTGTCTTGGTTGTGGGTAATAAAAGATTTGCTCCCCAAGAAGAAAAAACAATTGATAAAATAGATACTGATATTAAATTAGCAATTAAGAAGGGTTTTTTGGTTGAAATAGGAGGGGAACAGGCTTCTCTTCCTCCAGAGGAAGAGAAGGTAGATATTGATAGTTATCTTGAAAAACATTGGAAAACACTTGAAAGACAGATTAAAGATAATACTGATTTAGTATTTCTAAATAACCTATTGGATAGAGCTAAAGAAATTAATGCTAAGACAACTCGAAATTTGGGTGGACACATAACCACTATTCAGAAAAGGATAGAGATTGTTCAGAAAGAATCCGAGAAACAGGAGTAATTCATAATGTTGACCTATCAGTACGATAAATTCTTAACACTTCTGAGAAAAAGACTTAAAGACTATATTTCTACAGATTACGCATGGACTGATGATGATTTAAAAGATTATATTGAAGATGGTTTATCTGAGGTAGAAAAATATATAGGTAGTATAACAATTGTTGAAACCTTGGTAAACAATCAAGTTGTTAGAGAATTTTCTGTTCCTTTAACAACAATTCAAAAGAATCTTCTAATGCTTCAAACTCTTATTTTGATTATTGAATCTACAAAAGTGAGTGCTGATAGGGATAACTTTTCAATAACTAAAGGTAGATTGAGGATTGATAATACAGGGCAATCTTCTGATCATATGGATACGTTAGGGTATTTAAATACTAAGCTTATTAATTATATTTATAATAACTTCCATGAAGGAGCCAGGATAGAGTAAATGAGAGTACCAAGCCCTGAAAAAATAATAAAATACATTTCACAAATTAATCACATCTATCCTGAGCAATTAATTTTACATAGGCTTAGTAAAACGACTTGTCCAGATTGTGTATTTAATCCTCTTTTGAAAGAGAGTACGAATCCTAATTGTCCTACTTGTGGCGGGGATGGTTATATAGAGGTTGATAATCCCATTACAATAGAATGTTCTGTTGAGGGAGTTGACGAAAAAGATATTTTACTAATTCCTCCTGGCGTTGCTATAAATGATTTAATTAGAGTTACTATAGATAAACAGGAAATGGATCTATATTCTATTGATGTAACTAAAGTAGATTATTTTACTTACCAGGGAACTGATTATGTTTTGGAATCCTACCGTCCTGAATATTTGAATGGAATACATTATGAGACTAACTGTGTCTTAAGGAAGAAAACCTGATGAGTATTAAGCTTACATTTAAAGGCAACATGAAGCAAATAACAGAAGACATAAACAAAATAATTAGCAATCTTTCTAACATTGCTTTGGCTATGCAAGTTATAGGAACGATTATGAAGAACAATGTTCTGCATGGAGGGTGGGATTCTGGTTATGATTTGAGAAATACTGGTAGATTTTTGGCTTATCTTGAATCAGAAGAACCAAAAGTGGAATTTAGTAATGGAACATATAGGGTAGGGTTTGGTAATTTGACTCAACTTAATAGAATAACCCGCCCTCCTGAAACTATTACGGTAACAACTCCTTCTGGCAGAACTAGAACCGTCCGAACTAAGGGTAGTGATTTTCCTATCTGGCTGATGGCCGAATTTGGAATTAGGGGATTGGGCGAAACTCCTCCGCCTGAGTTTACCACTAAACCTAAAGTATCTGAACCTGGGTTTATGGAATATATAGGCGAACGCCAAGATACTGGCAAGCCTTTATTCTTGATGACTTCTACGGGAATTGATAAGAAAACAGGGAAAGTAACTTATTTATTACATGAAAAGGCGCTTCCCCATCGAGGAATTAGACCAAGTAGATTATTTAGAAGAGGGCTTAGAAGGGTAATTGAGGATAAAACCGTATTTGAACAATTAGAACATAAGATATTTTCAGGACTGAGAAGAAATGCATAGAATCAATTTAGTTGAAAGTAGTATTTATCATAAATTACAATATACTTTTAAGGCTACGCTTAATACTGTTCAGTTATCTACACAAGATAATAAGACTTATTTTAGTCCTAAGAAGAACTTGTTGCCGTTAGAAGTTTTAAAGGTATATAAAAATGGAATAGAGCAATCTACTGGTTTTACAGTGTATTATCCCGATGGAAAGATTGTTTTTGATGTAGCAAATCAGGCTACAGATATAATTACCTTAGATACTTCTTATTGTTATGTTAATTTAGATATATCATTTCAGAATGAATTTAGTTTGCCTAAGATTGTAATTGATTTTGATGAAAATATTGATTTTCCTTTAGAAATAGGTTCCAAGAATAGAAGAATTGATAATTATTATGTAGATATAATTGTATATTCAGAAAGGTATGGTAGTCAAAAGGATTATTTGAATATTATTAAAGATAATGTAAGATCTATTCCAATTATTGATTTTAACCAAGGTTTTCCGATTAATAGTGATGGTACTAAAAATAGTAGTTTTGTTGGGCCTATTGTTGGGTATTTGGATTTAGACAAGATTATTCTAAGAAATTTAGGTTATGCGGAAGTTGTTTCTGATAAATATGCTTATGTGGGAATAGCTGAATGTGTTTTTGTAGAGTATTTAACTTAGTTCTTTTCTAGGGCGGAAAAATTTTTCCGCCCAATAGAAAAAACCAAAAAATGGGGTGAAATAGTTAATGGCAAAACCTACTCGTTTGCATTATTCTGGTGTAGCCTGCTTTATCGATGACATTGATATGGATCGTGTTCAAACTGTAGGCTTATCCTCTAGGTTTAACCGTGAAGATATTCGTGAAATTGGA
>JBFWKV010000144.1:0-3147 GCA_050252475.1 Candidatus Omnitrophota bacterium
ATTATTTCAGGTGGTATTCTCTTTATTGTATCCATAGGCAAAGTTCTCAATAATTGCCATCCAATATCAAGTGTTTGTTGAATAGGCCTATTTTCATCAATTCCCTGTGAAAGAAATTTTTCCTCAAATTCTTTTGCAAAATTAAGATGTGCAATATCCTCTTCTGTTAAAGATGCCTCCCCAAGAACCATTGCAAGTTCTTCTGCTTCCTTACCTCTTGCATAAGAAGCAAATAACTGACTGGCAATTGCTGGATGGTCTTGTCTTGTATGGATTTCCCCTGTTTCTTTATCTACCCCAATTCCTTTATCTCTTAATCTTGAAAGTGAAGTTAGAACATCAATTGGGGGGTAAATACCTTTAAGATGAAGTTGTCTTGAAAGGATAATTTGTCCTTCTGTAATATAACCAGTAAGGTCAGGGATAGGATGTGTTTTATCATCTTCTGGCATTGTTAAAATTGGTATCTGTGTAATGGAACCTTTCTTACCTTTTATTCTACCTGCTCTTTCATAAATAGTTGAAAGGTCTGTATATAAATAAGACGGGTATCCTCTTCTTCCTGGAATTTCATTTCTTGCCGCTGAAATTTCTCTTAATGCTTCTGCATAATTTGTCAGATCAGTAAGTATTACAACTACATGCATATCATTCTCAAAAGCAAGATATTCTGCTGTTGTTAAAGCAACTTTTGGAGTTGCAGTTCTTTCAATCGCTGGTTCATCTGCAAGATTTATAAATGTAACAGTTCTTTCAATTGCTCCTGCATCTCTAAATTCTTTGAGGAAAAATTCTGCTTCTTCAAAAGTTATTCCCATTGCAACAAATACAATTGCAAATTTTGTCTCTTCTTTTGATATAATTTTTGCCTGTTTTACAATTTGAGTTGCTAAAAGATTATGAGGCAGTCCTGAACCAGAAAAAATAGGAAGTTTCTGACCTCTAACTAAACTATTTAGCCCATCAATTGCTGATATTCCTGTTTGTATAAACTCCGAAGGGTAATCTCTTCTTGTGGGATTTATTGGTTCTCCATTTATATTAAGATATTTTTCTGGAATAATTTCAGGTCCTCCATCTCTTACTTTTCCCAGTCCTGTAAAAACCCTTCCTAAAATATCGGGAGAAACCCCTAATTCAATCCCTTTTCCTGTAAATCTTACTTTTGCTCTATCAGGACTAATACCTCTTGTTCCTTCAAAAACCTGAATAAGTGCTTTATCCTGTTCTATTTCAAGAATTCTTCCAAGCCGCATTCCATCTGGAGTAAGTACTTCTACAAGTTCGCCATATTTCGCTCCTTCAACTCCTTCAACAAGCATAAGAGGGCCGGCAAGATTTGCTATACCTTTAAATTCTTTAAGTGCATTAAGATTTTTCATTGTTTTTCTATTATACGAAAAAATTAAAAAATTGTAAATATAACGGCATTCCTCAAAAATAATCTCTTTGAAAGAGGGTAGTTTCCTCAAAAATAAATTTGACAAAGATAAAGGCCATCCTGTATATATGAATAAAAAAGAAAGGAGATATACAGGATGGTCACAAAAATACCAAATAAATTATACCCTATGGAAAGCAAATATAAAATAATAAAAGAGAATGCAGAAAGATATAGGAAAGGGAGTAAGAAATTTAAGAAACAGATGTTAGATGAATTAGAAGAGATAGTTAAAATGGACAGGCAATACATATCCTTTTTGTTAAGGAATACAGGAAAGAAAGTAGTATTAAAAGGCAGGGGGATAGTATTAGTAGGAGAATATACAAGAGAGAGGTTATCAAAGAGAGGGAGGAAGAAAGAGTATGGGAAAGAGATAGAAAGAGCCCTGGTAAAGATATGGGGGATAAGCGGATTTATTTCATCAAAACATCTTGTTGAATTTATCAGATTAAATTCAGATATATTATTTTCTCACAAAGAGATAAAAAGATATTTAGATAGAGAAATAGAAGAGAAATTAAAGAAGATAAGTGGGGCGACAGCAGATAGGATATTAAAAGATTATAGAGACAAATGGAAAATAAAGAAGAAATATAAGACAAATCCATATAGTTCAAACTTAAAAAGGTCTATAAAAGTAGAGAGTTGGTATGATAAGAAGAAAGAGAAAGGGGACATAGAGATAGATTTAGTACATCATAGTGGGGAAGTAGCAGAAGGGCAATTCATATATACTCTTACAGCGACAGAAATAACAAGTGGCTGGACAGAATTGATACCAATAAGGAATAAAGCAATGGTCTGGACAATGGATGCATTAAGACAGGTAATACAGGATATGCCAATTTCTGTAAAGAAGATACATACAGATAATGGGAGTGAATTTATAAATAGTTATGTACAGAAATTTTGTGAAGAAAGGGGTATAGAATTTAGGAGGTCAAGGCCATATAGGAAGAATGACGCAGCATATGTAGAGAGTAAGAATTGGTCAATGGTGAGAGTATATACTGGGTGGAGAAGATATGATAGTCAAGAAGAACTTGAAGTATTAAAACAATTAACTAATTTAATTTCAATAAGACATAATATATTTTTACCTCAAATGAAGATAATAGATAGACATAGAGAAAATGGTAAGATTAAGAAAAAATATGAAATAGATACACCTTTTAACAGAATAATAAAAGATAACAATACAGAAGAAAAAATAAAAGAAAAATTAATAAGTTTAAGAAATTCTGTTGATATAGTAAAATTAACAAAAACAATAGAAGATTTAAAAAATAAATTAGATAAAATATATCAAACAAAAAGAGGAAATAAAAATGCTTAATTTAAATTATATTTCGAATAGATTTTATTTTGAGGAAAGACGCTTCTTCACTTCTTTAAATGGAATGTATGTGTATTATCTCCTATATTACAAAAAGCAAAGATATAATTATATTTTTTGAATGTTTTTACTTCAATTCCTTTATTTTCAAATTCAGGAAATAAAGATAAAAACTCACCTTTTAATTTTATTTTAAATTTTTCTCCATCTATATTTTGAATAAAAATGTCTTTTGGCGAGAAAACAAAACCAGTCCCCAATGCTTTTGCAACTGCTTCTTTTACACACCAAAGAGTAATTAATGAAATATCTTTTGTTTTTTCAATTTCTTCTTTTGATAAAAATTTTTTAGCAATTTTTTTTATAT
>JBFWKV010000145.1:0-3109 GCA_050252475.1 Candidatus Omnitrophota bacterium
ACAAAAGGAATAATATTTTCTATATTACGGAAGAATTTTAATAAATAAGGAGAAAATAGGGCATTCCAGTAAACAAGACTATAGAAGGTAGCAACCGGATGAAAATCTCTGTTTATCCTGTGTGTTGCCCCTTTGAGGGAACTGAAGAAATTCTCATGCCAGAAAGTTTGAAATCTATATTTGATATAATCAGGGTTAAACATAGAGGCAAAAACTTTTCTCTCTTTTAATCTTTCTATAAAGATTTGCGCATTAAGAAGATTAATCTCTTCGCTATCAGAAGCCAAAAAAAGATTAATTCCCTCTCCCGGAATTACCTTTATATTCGTATATACCTCTTTGAGCGTGTTAAAAATACAGGCATTAAGGTCTTTTATTTCTTTCAGATTAAGAATTGCCCGGGGAAGACCGGGGAGACTTAGAACAAAAATCCCTTCCTCTTTCAGTCTCCCTCTTACCAAAGAAAAAAATTCCTTCGTGAAATAACGGTTTGTCTGTAAATCAGAAGGGTTAGAAAAGCCAAGGAGAATTAAATCGTATTTTTTCTCTGTCCTCCTGAGAAAAAATCTTCCATCAAGGGTAATAGTATTTACTTTAGGATTATCCAGTTCTTGTGCAATAAGGGGGGTAGAGAAATTTTTTAAGATTTTCAGAAATATGGGATCAATTTCCAGATAATCCACTGTTGTTACCGGATGCTTAAGTATCTCATTAATTACCCCTCCCGCCCCTCTGCCAATGATAAGAATTTCCTGAGGGGAGGCGTGAGAGAGTAGAGAAAAATGAGCAAATTCTTCTATGCAGGTAATATCAGGGGTTGGCAAATTAACTACGGGTATACCGTTGAAGAAAAAAGTAAGTGCCCCATCTTTCTCTCCTACCACTATATTACCAAAAAATGTATTTTGATAATGTTTGACCCTATATTTGCTCCATTGTCTTGCAATTGAATTATTATGAATTCTATCTATCCCATTGTTCAATAAGAACACAACGCTCAAGAAACAGAGAAACGAAGTAATAATCCCCAAGGTTTTAGTAAGTATATTTTTCCCTTTTTGCCAGAACTTTCCCAAAAGTAATATACAAAACATAAGGTTTATTAAAATTATCCAGAATACAATCTGAAAAGAATGGAAATAAGGAATAAGAAAATAGGTAAGAATGAAACCACCTAAGATAGTCCCTACTGTTTCATAAATATAAACCTTACCCACTGCTTCTGTTTCCGATGGAAGGTAAAGAGAAAGGATTTTACAACCGTAAGTAAAAAGAGCCCCATGGGAAATACTTACCGGAAAGATAACCAAAAAAGAGAATAAAAAAACCTGCCCCACCCCTAATCCTACCCCCGGCACAATACCAGATATTTCTCTGATTGTTCTCGTAAGATAAATAGCCAGAGGAAAAGAAAAAGAAAAGATAATCTGGAGAATTATGAAACCCTCCAATTTATGTAGGATATTTTCCACTCTCTTTCCTACCCAAAATGCTCCTATTGCCTCAATAATTAACCAGTTAGCCAGAATTATTCCGATAGTCAATTCGTTGCCACAGAAAATTATTAAAAGCTCTCTCAAAAGCAATATCTGGGCAACTATTCCGCTTAAACCCATTACCAGTAAAGAAAAGACTAACCTCTTTTTCATTGGTCTCTCACCATGGGAACAAAGATTACCGGAATAATATCTTTTATATAAATACTTCCTTCTCTTTTCTCCACTAACTTCAAAACCTGATAATTTTCGCCAACCGGAATAACCATCCTTCCTCCTTCTTTTAACTGTTCAATTAAAGGAGAAGGGATTTCCTCAGGAGCACAGGTCACAATTATTGCATCAAAAGGAGCTTTCTCCGGCCAGCCCAGGAAGCCATCTCCCTGCTTTACAAAGATATTAGTATAACCTAAATCTTTAAGCAACTTCTCCGCCTTCTTTGCCAGAGGTTCTAAAATTTCTATAGTATAAACCTCTTGTGCCAATTCTGCGAGAATTGCTGCTTGATACCCTGAGCCGGTTCCAATTTCTAAAACTTTTTCATTGCCTTTTAACCCGAGAAGGTCAGTCATTAAGGCTACAATATAAGGTTGAGAAATTGTCTGTCCATAACCAATAGGGAGCGGTCTATCTTCATAAGCAAAGGGTCTATAGGCAGGAGGGACAAAGAGATGTCTTTTTACCTTTCGCATTGCCCTTAAGACAAGTTCATTATTTATTCCCCTTGCCTCAATCTGTAAACTTACCATTTTTTCTCTCCCCCGAGAGAAATCATCGCTAAAAATATAATCCGTTAGGGAAAAGAATAAAAAAATAGCTATAAATAATTTCTTCATACCCCTTGTGCTTTTCTTAATCTTTCCATAATCGTTCTACCCAGATCTTTTTCCTTAATTCCTTCAACAATTATTATGTCAAATTTCTCTCTATCAAACTCTCTTAACAGAGAAAAAAGATTGCTTGCACAGGTTCTAAAATCATTTCCTCTACCTAAAACCTTTATTTTAAAATTTTGATATTTATTTTTGTTTTCCTCTTTCGCCATTATCCCCACTCTTTTCCCTTCTTCTAAGAACTTGCGGGCTAGTCTTTTTACCTTTTCTATCTGAGTTCTCCCCTCCTCTACCACTATCACTTTTGCCCGGGGAGAATAGTGACGTTTAAACATCCCCGGCGCAAGAATCTTTTTTTCTCTATACAATTTAATGCCTGGAATAACACTCTGCAATTCCTCCACCGAAACAGCTCCTAAACGGAGAATGGTAAAAGGTTTTTGAGTAAGGTCTAATACAGTAGATTCCAAGCCCACTTCTGTTCCCCCAGCATCAATAACCAACTCAATCTTATTTCTTAAATCTTCAAGAACATGTCGGGCACAAGTAGGAGAGGGTTTCCCAAAGAGATTAGCACTGGGAGCAGCAACAGGGGTTTTTGCTTCTCTAATCAGGTTTAAAGCAACCGGGTGGGAAGGCATCCTTAGAGCTACTGTTTTCAAACCGGAAGTAACAATATCGGGAAGTAAAGGGGATTTTTTCAGAACAAGGGTTAACGGACCGGGCCAGAATCTCTCTATAAGTTTCTGAGCAAACTCATCGGTTTCCTTGGCAACCTTG
>JBFWKV010000146.1:0-3050 GCA_050252475.1 Candidatus Omnitrophota bacterium
AGAGGCCGGTTTCTTCTAATATCGGAAGGGTGCTTGCGGTTAACCATCCCTACGAATTTGTGGTAATAAATCTGGGAGAGGAACAGAGAATGGATGCGGGAATGATATTGGGGGTTTATCGCGGTAAAGAGCTCATTGGAAGAATAAAAATAGAGAAGGTTTATGCAAATATGTCAGTAGCAGATATAATTTTTGAAAGTGCAAAAGGAATTATCCGTGAAGATGATGTGGTGAAATCCATTCCTTTGGAAAACGAAGAATAGAATTATGTATAAAATTAACCCCATAGAACAACTTGAAGGAAATTTGGTGATGCCCGGGGATAAGTCTATTTCACATCGTCTGGTAATTCTGGCTTCTCTGGCAGAAGGGGATTCTTGGGGAGAAAATTTTCTTATTAGCGATGATTCCCTGCGCACCATAGAAGCTTTCAGACAGTTGGGGATAGATATAGAAGAAGAAGGGAAGAATATCCGTATAAAGGGCAAGGGTTTAAGGGGTTTAAAAGCTCCGCGGGAACCGCTTTATATGGGAGGTTCCGGGACCTCCGCACGGCTTATTCTGGGAGTCCTGGCAGGGCAGAAATTTAAAGCTACTTTAACCGGAGATAATTCTCTCAGTAAAAGACCGATGAAGAGAGTAACCGCTCCTCTTAGAGAGATGGGGGCAAAAATAGAAGGGCCCCAGGAAGCGGATTTTCTTCCCCTGTCCATTGAGGGTAATGATTTGAAACCGATTGAGTACAGGATGCCTGTTGCAAGTGCACAGGTAAAATCTGCAATTCTTCTTGCCGGTCTTTACGCCGAAGGAAAAACGAAAGTAATTGAACCTTTTATTTCTCGCGATCATACTGAGCGACTCTTAAAATTATTTGGAGCAAAATTAGAAAAAGATGGTCTGGTAAATATTATTTCCGGTTGGCCAGAACTTAAAGGAATAAAATTTTTTATCCCGGGGGATATTTCCAGTGCAAGTAACTTTATTGCTTTGGCAACGCTGGTGAAGAAAGCACATCTTTTAATCTCTTCGGTGGGACTAAATCCTACGCGCACAGGTATTCTGGATGTGCTTAAAAGAATGGGAGCAAAGATAGAAGTTAAGGTTAGAGAAGAAAGTTCCACTGCTGAACCTTATGGAGATATAGAAATAAGGAATGCTTCTCTAAGAGGGGTTAAGGTTACTAAAGAGGAGATTCCCCGTCTCATTGATGAATTGCCACTTTTAATGGTGCTTGCCTGTTTTGCCGAAGGGGTTACTGTAATTGAAGGGACAGAGGAGTTGCGGGTAAAGGAGACTGATAGGATTAATTCTATGGTTACCAATTTGAGAAAAATGGGAGCAAAGATTGAAGTGGTAGAAGATACAATTGTTGTAGAAGGAGGTTATCCTTTAAAACCTGCTCAGGTAAGCAGTTTTGGAGACCATCGCACTGCGATGAGTATGGTGGTAATGGGCTCCGTTCTTAAAGGAGACACTGTTTTAGATGATACGGATTGCATTAAAAAATCCTTTCCCGATTTCTTTGATTTTCTTTTTCAAGTAGTTAAGAGATGATGTATATTCCTGATTACCCTCATTTTAGAGAATTAATAAAGAATTTTCCACTTGTCCCGGTAGCAAAAGTAATTCCCTGGGAATTTTCTTATATATTGTGGTTCGCTGGGATATTTCAGTTTCAATGGAGATATGGACCTTAATATAGTTATACGTACTTTTGTGCTGGTAAAAGGAAAGGCGTATGTTCAGGTGGGAGCGGGTATAGTTGCCGATTCTGATCCCTTAAGGGAATATTATGAGACGCTTTACAAGGCAGAGGCATTACTTAAGGCAATAAGAATTGCCGAAAAGAATGCAGATTTCCAATTGCAATTTGCTAAACAATACACTTTTTGATTTTGGCCAGAGCATTTTTGAAAGTATGCGGGCTTATGAAGGGAAAATTTTTTGTCTTAATGAGCATCTTAAGCGTCTGGAAGAGTCAGCAAAAGCAGTTAATATTAAACTACCCTGTTCACGAGAGAAAATTAAGGAGAAAATTTTAAAGGAACTAAAAGGAAGTAAAATAAAAGAGGCTTATGTGCGGGTAAGCGTAAATCATAAAGCCAGACTTAATATTGTAGTAAAACCAGTCAAAATTTATCCTGAAGAATTTTATAGGGAGGGGGTTAGGATTGTTACGGCGGCAATAAAGAAAGATTCTGTTCATGCGGTATTCCCCTCCGCCAAAACCGCTAACTTTCTGAATGGGATTTTAGCCAGAATTGAAGCCAGTTTACGCGAGGATTATTACCATCGGCAAAAGGAAAAAAATTTTTACTTGATAAAGACAAATATGCTAGTTTTTTTGAAGCACTGTTGTTAAATCAGGAAGGTTTTATAACAGAAGGAACAGTCAGCAACATCTTTATGGTTAAAGATGATGTTTTATTTACTCCCCCTCTTTATCTGGGAGTTTTGCCAGGGATTACGCGTAAAGTAGTTATGGAATTGGCAGAAGAGCTGGGAATTACCGTTAGGGAAATTCCTTTTACCGCACATGAACTCTACAATGCGGATGAGGTGTTTTTGACCAATACTTCCATAGAGATTATGCCGGTGAGATATGTAGATGGTAGAGAAATTGGCAAAGGAGGTCTTTATAAAAAAAACAAATAGTTTAAGGAAAAAATTTATAGAGAGGAGGCAAGAGAAATGTACCGGGTAAAGAGAGCCTTAATAAGTGTTTCGGATAAAACAGGAATCTTAGAGTTTGCTAAGGGGTTGGAGGAATTAGGGATTGAAATCATCTCTACGGGAGGAACTGCAAAATTATTACAGGAGAATGGCATAAAGGTTAAAGAAGTTTCTGAATATACAGGATTTCCTGAGATGCTGGATGGTCGACTGAAGACTTTGCATCCCAGAATTCATGGAGGGATTCTGGCAGTCAGAGACAATAAGAAACATATGGAAGAAATGGAAAAACAGGGATTTGAAACAATTGATCTGGTAGTGATAAATCTTTATCCTTTTGAGAAGGTTATTTCTAAAGAAAAAGTCACTTTAGAAGA
>JBFWKV010000147.1:0-3027 GCA_050252475.1 Candidatus Omnitrophota bacterium
CCTCGTTTGATGGAAAGAATTAGAAATATAGTAAAAAGGGAGATGCTTTTAGCAACGTTAACCAAATGGGAGGTGTCCAATTTTAGACTATGTGATTGGAGGCGGGATGATGAAAATATACTTGAATATCTCAGACTTATTTACGGGGTGAATGAATGGAATGAGCATTCCGCACACGAGGTGGTGGAAAGATTTACCTTTTCTATTGCCAGGACTTTAGGGGCAATACATGGAGCAGGTGGATGTTTAAGCAATGGAACGGAAACTACTTCTTCTGTAGTTTCCAAAGATATCAGTTTAAGCGGAGAGATGCAGGATCTTATGGATTCGGCATATATCCCTTTCTTCGGAGCAGACCCCGAAGTTCCCGGCATAAAACTTGTTGAGTGGCAGACCGATGACCGGGGTTATGCTTTACAATGCATAAAAGAATTTTGCGATAAACTGTATTTTGCTTTGGCTAATTACGGTTTGTTAGATTATCCTGATTTTTTAAACAATTTATATAATATATATAGAAGGATTTTCCATGAAGCATACTGGGAGTATTATCAGCGGGCACAAGAATTTAAGAAGGGCTTGACCCCTTCTTTTTAAACAGATTCTATAAACAGTACTACCTACTTGCGTGTAATTATATGGAGGCACAGAGTAAATAAAATAAGATGAGAAGAAATAATAGATTGAAGATTTTGATTATTCTTTCATTAACGGTAATAATTATTCCTAACTTCCCCCTCTCCGGTGGAAACAATTTTCTTGAAGCAAGGAGAGTAAAAGAAACAAGCGATATTTATACTTCCCTGTCTCAGACGCTTATAGATATTGGGTACGAGAAGGATTCAGAAGAAATAATTGCTTTAATAAAGAATACATTTCCCGATTTGAATAGGCTTAGAAACCTTTCTCCTGAAGAAAAGGTAAATCAATTGTTTATGATGATAAAAGAGAAAATTAGGCCGGATGAAGAAGTAAAAATATTTGATTTAATAGAAGTGCTGAGGATGAAAAAAGCCAATTGTTTAGGTTATAGTCAGCTTTTTTATGTTCTGGGGAAAAGTATAGGGCTAGAAGTAAAAGTAATCTCAGTGTATCCTGCCCACATTGCCAATCTAATAAGCCTGGATTCAGATTATATGATTTTAGATTTAATGTTCAATTATAAAAGCCATAAATTTAATTGGGATAATACCTATGAACGCAGAGCAGGCATATGGCATCTAAAAGTAAGAAGTATTATTTTAAAAATATTTAATCTGCGTTTATTACCTGAATTTTATAAATTTATCAATATAATGGGCGAAAGGGGGATAATAGCTGCCCGATATGTTAGCAGTGGTTTTTACAAAGCCGAAGCAGGACAATACGAGGAGGCCATAGCGGATTATAAAAGAGCAATTGCCCTTGACCCCGAACATATAGAGGCTTTCTATAATTTAGGGGTAACTCAACTAGAATTGGGATTATATGAAGAGGCCATAAAGAGTTTTGATCAAGCAGCCAAACTTAATCCTTATGATGCAAAAACTTTTTTCAATCGCGGATTTGCTAAAGAAAAGCTGGGGAGATTTCAAGAGGCGAGAGAAGATTTTGAGAATGCAGTTTGTTTAAGATGGTATATTGACCCGTTTGTGGTAAAATATTAATTTCGAAAGGATGAAGTCAGGTTATTTTTTGAAAAAATATGAAAAAACTCGCTGTTCCATTTTTATTATTTGGGGCTTAATTTCTTTTTTCTTTTTTCTTACTCAGCATGAGGCTTGGGGAAGGAGGGTTAAAGAATTGGGTAATTCCATAAGTAATTTAAAATATATTTATGGTCCGGTTTCCTCCTGGCGGTTGGGAATTTCTTTAGGTATTGACCCCATTTCTCAAGCAGAGAAAATATGCAGTTTTGAATGTTTTTATTGTCAGGTGGGACCAACAGATATTTTAACCACTGAACGCCAGATTTTTGTAAAGACCGATGATATACTTGAAGAACTTAAATATGTCTTGGCAAACTTATCTGAGGAAGTTAATTATATTACTCTGGCAGGAAGAGGGGAGCCTACGCTAGCAGGTAATTTGGGAGAGATAGTGAGAGGGGTCAAGAAAATTACCAATATTCCCATAGCGATACTTACCAATGCTACCCTGTTAGGGCGTAAAGATGTCCAGGAGGATTTAAAGGAAATTGATTTTGTTATTGCTAAAATAGATGCATATGATGAGGATTCTTTCCGCCTTATGAATAACCCTCATGAGGATTTAAGTTTTACTTCAGTTATAGAGGGAATAAGAGAGTTCAGAAAAACCTATGCCGGGAGAATGGGGATACAGATTATGTTTACTCAAGAAAATAAGCAAGGAGCAGAAAAAATTGCTCGAATAGTAAAAGAATTAGGGCTTAAACCCGGAGACCAGATTCAGTTAAATACCCCTTTACGTCCTCGCGTTGATTCTTACTTAGAAGAGCCTGATATGAGGGATATAAAAAGAATATTTGAAGAATTTCTCGCGGGAATGGGGTTGGAAATTGTTATGGTTTATGAGGCAGAACATAAAGAGGTTAGTCCTCTAGGGGAGAGAGAAACTTTACAGAGAAGGGGAGCGGTTAAATAGTAGTTTGAGAGCCAGCAATTATTTCCTCTTTTAGTAAAAAAGAAAGAGAAAAAAGACTTCATAAATTACTTGCCTTAAACTCTCCTTTGTGTTAATATAATCTTCAAGGAGGAAATGTAAGAGATGAAAGAGAGAATTCTTATTTTTGATACAACTTTACGTGATGGGGAACAGGCTCCTGGAGCAAGTCTTGATACTAAACAGAAGTTAGAAATCGCCAAGCAACTGGAGCGTCTTAATGTAGATATTATTGAAGCAGGTTTCCCTATTGCTTCACCGGGAGATTTTGAGGCAGTTTCTCTGATTGCAAAAGAATTAAAGAAGACGATTATTTGTGCGTTAGCACGTTCTTTGAAGAAAGATATAGATTCTGCTAAAGAAGCTTTAAGGAGGGCAAAATATCCTCGTATCCACGTATTTCTG
>JBFWKV010000148.1:0-3001 GCA_050252475.1 Candidatus Omnitrophota bacterium
TTCTCGGCTAAAAATTTTGCTTCCTCTTTCTTAAAACCAATTTTCTCGGCAGACTTTCTTAACTCATCTGCCAGAAGGGTTTTCACACTTTTTTTAAACTTAAGGGGAAAATTTGCCTTATTCTCCTGATAATAAATAATAAATCCCGGACCGCTTCCAGAAACCGCAGTAACCCCATTAAGCAAACTCTCTTCTATTTCTCTTACCACCCCCAGATAAGAAAACAATTTTTCTGTCAACGCAAGGTCTTCTTTTCCCGCGCTTTTTCCCTTAGAGATACAGGTAACTGATTTTCCTATTTTTATTCCCAGATTGGGCATCACTCTTACCACGCGTGCCTGGGGTAATTTTTTCTCTATATACTCCGTAGGTATCCCCGCCGCAATAGAAATAAACAATTTATCTTGCGCAGAATCCTTTATCTCGGCAAGCAAATCGGGAAAATCCTGTGGCTTTACTGCCAGGATAATCACTGAACACTCCTCAACCAGAGACCTGGCATCTTTTGCTACTGAAATTCTCTTTAAATTCTCAGTTTTGCTCAATTCTTTATCAAATACCACCAGCTTAAATCTTTTTTTTATTCGTTCAGCAATCGCTGAACCCATGTTCCCGTAGCCAATTATCCCAATTTTTACTTTTCTTCCCATTTGTTATTTATTTGCGAACAGCTCGGGTCCGGCAAATATTGCCCTTCCCAGCCTTATCATATTTGCTCCCTCTTCAATAGCGACTTCAAAATCCTGAGACATCCCCATAGAAAGAATAGGTAAGGGAAACCGAGTAATTCCTGAAGTATAAAGTTTTTCTTTTAACTCATAAAGTTTCCGGAAATATAGACGCGTCTCTTCCGCGTTTTCCACAAGTGGTGCAATGGTCATTAAACCTTTCAGGTTAAGATGCTTGAGTTTAAGCAATTCTTCTGCCAGAGAAAATAAATCTTCCGGGCTTATGCCAAATTTTGTCTTTTCGCCCGAGGTATTTACCTGGATAAGGATATCCTGGACTTTATTAATTCTCTCTGCCTGCCGATTTATTTCCTCGGCGAGCTCCCGGCTATCTATCGAATGAATCAAGTCAAAGATACGCACCGCATACTTTGCTTTATTTCTCTGAAGATGTCCTACCATATGCCAGTTAATTTTTCGTCCTTTACCGTTAGCCATGCGTAATTTCTCAAATTTCTCCACTGCTTCCTGAACACGATTCTCTCCGATATCATTTATTCCCAGTTCTATTACTTCTTTAATTTTCTCTATTTCAATCCCCTTGGTTACACAAACCAGGGTAATTTCCGCGGGATTGCGTTTTATTCTCTTACAAACTGCCTCTATTCGGGCAAAAACTGCTCTTAAATTGTCCCCAAGCATTCTGAATAATTTAACATAACCCGCGGTTAAATGTCAAATTAAATTAAAAAGCAGTTCCTTCTGTATGGTTAGCTATTTGGCAGGGATAATTTGTGGGTTATTTTTATGCTGTAATTCCTGAAGATAATTTGCCCAGTATCTTATCTGATTCAAATCTTTCTCCAGTTTCTCTTCCAGAGTTCTCAGACGGACATCTTTATCACCGGATATCCGGGAACTACGCCGGATGGGTGGTAATTCTTTAATTTCATCATCAATCGTCCTGGCTCTTATTAAAATTTTCAATTGATTCTTCTCTTCGCTAATTTCGTGAAAAACTCCCTGATAGACAGACTTCCAGTCTACTGCGCAAGTAATTCTCTTTAACTTCCATAAGAAAAATAGAATCAGTGCATACTGGAGATAATAGAAGAACTCTATTCCTGGAGGAAGATTCTCTATGGGTAAAATTTTTACGGGAGGTGGCGTATTTACGATTACTTTAATTACCATCTTGAGAATTTCTTCCAGATTGAGTACCTCATCCGGTCGGAAATTTATCAGGAAAACTCCCCGCGAAGAAATAAAAATCATTCCGGTGCGCAGAAAGATAATTCCCAGTGCGCCCATGTTCAAAGAAGTCCAATTCCGAAAGATTTTGCCTATTGCCTTAACCGGTGCTTCTGTGCCACTTACGAGAACCCCTGTTTTCTCAAAAACTTCTCTTTGCGCAAAAGTTAATTCTAAATTCCCTAATAATTCTAAAACCCTCGGGTAGCTAATCCCCAGCGTTATCCCGGCATAGGCAAGGGATGTATCTTTTACTCCGGCAACCCTTGCTTCTTCTACTCCCTTTACAAATGCTTCTTCCAGCGGAAGCGTGCCTTGATTAAATTGAACATAGAGGGCAAATAAAGAAGCCTGCCAGAAGGTAGGAGACTCTTTAAACATTTCTTTCACCACTTCCGGCGTAAGCCATCTTATCTGGCTGTCCTCGGCTTGAAAATCGCTCCTCTCCCTAGGAGAAACTTCAATGAGATTGTTATTCTGAATAATATAGCTAACTATTATTTCCGCGCGCGGGTCATCAATACCCAGTGCCATAACCTCAGGTAAACTCAATCCGCGGAATAGTCTTCTTACCTGAAAAGCGGTTTGCCAAGGAGCAGTTCTTCCGGATAAACTACCCACAGTACCTCCACCTTGAGAAGTAGAAGGCAATCCACTTCCCTGAGTCTCAATTCCCTGTCCTTCTCTCAACTTCCCTATCTTATTCTTATCTTCCTTCTCTCCCCCTATTATCTTCTCTCCCCCTATTATTATCCCGGCATACCTCCCAATTTCTTCCCAGCTACTGCCACCTATTACATTTGTCAAATATGGGATTTCTTTTCGAGCATCTCCCAATTTGCTCAATTTCTCCAAATAAGGGGGTATAGATGCTAGAGAAATAAGCGGGTTTCCTTCCCCCTCTGTGCCGTTACCAGATATCTCTGCTAAAGTTTTATCTTTAACAAACTGTCGTAATTCTTGCCAATCCATAGCTTGAACATCATGCGAATCTGTAGAACTTGCCGAATCAAGATAAAACAATTGCGTAACAAGGTCTACATATGGAGGTGAATGGGTAAGTATAGGAATACCCTCATTAC
>JBFWKV010000149.1:0-2959 GCA_050252475.1 Candidatus Omnitrophota bacterium
GGTCTCCTCCTTTAAAAACAAAATCTGCACCACTAAACTTTAATGCATGATTGTAACATAAACTGGCGTAAATTCCTCCCAGGATAACCGGCACACGAGGATAACAACCCTTTAGAATCTCAATCGCTTCCCAAGCCCCTTTATACCAGTAAGTCATACCGGAGGTGACTAAGATAAGGTCTATTTTCTTTATTTTCTTTAAAAGACTTTTAAAGATAGAAAGAGGCATTCCATAACGTTTATATTTTCGAGGTATATCTCTAAAAATAAAAGGCTTATTCACCACTTCGTAATAATATCTCCCTATCCCATAAATATTTGTATGCTGACCAAACCTCATCATTGCAGGATGAAAACGATCAAGACAGTCAATAAAATCAATCCTACAGCCAAGATTTGAGAATAGCCTGGCAATTTTTAGAAAACCAATTGGCTTATAGAATAAATCATAACAAGCAAAGTCATAAATCCAGGGATTAACCATTAATATGCTTAACTTATTTTTCATCTTTGGAGATAACTTTTTATTCCTAAATTGATCCTGTATAACTGTTTGGCTAAATTTATAAAATCATCTATACTTAGAGTCTCTGGCCTTCTCTGGAATGGGATGTTGGATATTCTTAGTATCTCTTCTAATATTTCTTTTTTAAAACCGAGCTTGCTTTCTGATAAAGCATTAAGTATAGTCTTGCGTCGTTTCTGAAAAGCAGTATGAACAATCTGAAAAAAGAGTTTTTCCAATTCCTTATTGGCTATTGGTTGTTGGATGAATTCTATTCTTAAAAAGTAAGAGTCTACTTCGGGTTTTGGAAAGAAACAGGTTCGTTTTATAGGAAAAACAATCTGGGGCTTAGTGTAAAAATTAACAAACACGGTCAATGCGCCATATTCTTTTCCTCCAGGTCTGGCTACTATTCTCTCTACAAGTTCTTTCTGTAAACTAATAAATACAGAGTCTATATATTCTTGATTCTCTATCAAATAGTTAAGAATAGGGGTTGAAATATAATAAGGAAGATTACCTATTACTTTTAATCTAACGGATGAAGAACATCCGGCGGGAGGTAAAGAAAATTTAAGTATGTCACTGTTGATTATTTCCAAATTCTTGAAGTAAATAAGCCTTTCTTTAAGAATTTTACATAATGTCGCATCCTTCTCCACTGCATAAACAAAACTTACCCTCTTACAGATTTCCTCAGTAAGTGCTCCTAAACCTGGTCCGATTTCTAAAACAATATCTTTAGGGGAAAGTTGACAAATTGAAATGATTTTTTTCTGTATATTTTTATCAATTAAAAAATGCTGGCCTAAAAATTTCTTGGGAGATAAATTGTATATACGAAAAATCTTGGTTAATTCAGAAAGCAGGAGCATGACGAGATAATTGATAAGCAAGTTTTATAGCCTCATACATAGAGGTAAAAGAAGCAATACCTTTACCTGCAATATCAAAGGCCGTTCCATGGCCGGGAGAAGTACGAACAAAAGGTAGCCCAAGCGTTATATTTACTGTATATTCCGGATCAACCATCTTAACCGGAATCATCACCTGGTCATGATACATGCCTATTATGCAATCATATCTATTCTTTTTATATTGTGAAAATAAACCATCCGCAGAGAAAGGTCCTGAAATATTTGCCTCGCTTTTTCTATTAATCTCTTCAATCGCTGGTATAATTATGTTTCTCTCTTCTTCCCCTAATTCTCCCCCTTCTCCTCCATGTGGGTTGAGAGAACAGATCGCTATTTGTGGTGAATAAAGAGAAAAATAACTCTTTAAATATCGCACTACCAATCTCAAATTTTTAATGACATAATGGTAATTTATATAACGACAAACATTCTTTAATGGAATATGTCTGGTAAGGGGGACCACCCGCATATATCTGTTTGCCAACATCATTATTACCTCTTTTATCTTAAAAGTAGAACCAAAATATTCAGTATGTCCAGGAAATTGCTTTCCGCTCTTTTTTATCATCTCTTTACTTACCGGAGCAGTAACCAAAGCAGAGATTTTTTTTCTTCTTAAAAGACTTACTGCTGTCTCCAGATATTCCCAAGAGGCTTTTCCATATTCAGGACTATAGAAACCCGGTTTAAATTTTTGGGGGATATTATCCAGATCAATAATTTCTATGTTGCTCCTCGTAAAGAAATTTCTTATTTTAAACAAAGCAGTATATTTTTCTAAAACATGCCTATCACCAACAAGCAAAAAGTTAACAGGTATTTTCTTTAAAGACAGCTTATCCACAGCCTTGACCAGAACCTCAGGACCAATACCACCAGGATCCCCCATGGTTATCCCTATGTTTATTCTATTCATTTATTTGAATAAAAGCACTTTCTTTTAACTCGGAAATCCAGCGATTATATTCCTCATCCAATTTATTTTTATAAATTATATTTCTAATATCTGATTGAGCGTCCGCAAAACTTAACTTATTGCCAGGAATGTATTCGTCTACCTTAAATAAATAATATCCACTTTCCGTTTCAACCCATTGGGATATCTCGCCAGGTTTGAGAGAAAAGATAATTTTCTCTATCCGAGGGGATAATTCTCCCCGCTTAATCTCTCCCATTACTCCGCCTTTAAAGGCAGTACTGCCCTCTGAATATCTCTTGGCTACTTCCTCAAAAGGTATATTTTCCTCCAGCAACCTACTTATTTCGTCCAATTTCTGCATAACCTCCTGGGAAGAATTTTCTTGTTTATAGATAAATATATTCTTTAATTTAACTCTATCTGGTTCTCTAAATTCTTCGCTGTGCTGTTTATAGAATTCTTCTATCTCCCGCGGAGCTATTGATATTTTATTTCTAAATTTGTCAAAAAATAATTTCTGTATAATTAAATCATATTCAAATGACACCTCCAAATCCTCAACCGACAATCCTGCCACATTTAAAGCAGTAAGGAATTCCTCTTCGCTGGGGAATTTCT
>JBFWKV010000150.1:0-2949 GCA_050252475.1 Candidatus Omnitrophota bacterium
CCTACTTCCTTTTTATCCAAGCCTAAATCTAAAATACCCCATTTTTTTATTTCTGCGCTTTTTGCACGAAGTTTTCCTTTTAAGGAAGGCAGGCGTGGTTCATTGATTTCCTTCACCACCGTAATTAAACAGGGAAGGGGAACTTCAATCACCTCATATCCTTCCTCAACCATTCTCTCCACCCGCATTATAATCTGATTACTGGTACCGCCTGTTATGTCACTCTGGGGTTCTCCAATTTTTATCTCCTCAATCTTCTTCACATAGGTGACCTGGGGTATGTCCAGATGAGCAGAAATACCCGGACCAACTTGTGCGGTATCTCCATCTATTGCCTGCTTACCGCAAATAATCAAATCAAAATCACCTATCTTCTCTATCGCTTTTGCTAAAGTATAACTGGTTGCCCAAGTATCAGAACCAGCAAAGGCACGGTCAGTAATCAAAATCGCCTCATCACAGCCCAGAGATATAGCCTCGCGCAATGCCTCTTCTGCCTGAGGAGGCCCCATACTTATTACGGTAACTTTACCGCCGTATTTTTCCTTCAGACGAATCCCCTCTTCAATAGCATACATATCAAAAGGATTAATAATTGAGGCAACCCCTTCCCGAATCAAAGTATTGGTCTGGGGATCAATCTTTACTTCCGTAGTATCGGGAACCTGTTTTATACAGACAATAATATTCATCTTTCTTGTCGCTGAACTACGCAGAACTCTACACGGAACTACGCATAACTTGTATAGCGTGGCTCTGCGTACTGTTCCGCGTGGTTACGCGGTTTACTTTAATGACTCCTTAATCAAATGCTGGGCAATAACATTGCGCATAATCTGGTTTGTTCCTTCGTAAATCTGGGTAATTTTTGCATCACGCATATATTTTTCTATGGGATAATCACGCATATAACCATAACCACCAAAAATCTGCACACAATCAGTGGTAACTTTCATACAAACATCAGAAGCAAATAATTTTGCCATAGCCGATTCTTTGGCAATATCCTTCTCACCACTATCTATTGCCCGACAAACCGCATAAATCAAAGCACGTGCCGCTTCAATGGAAGTAGCCATCTCGGCAAGCATAAATTGAATTCCCTGAAAACTGGATATTGCCTGTCCAAACTGCTTCCTCTGTTTAGCATACTCTATGGTCAAATCTAATGCTCCCTGGGCAATCCCCACTGCCTGTGCAGCTACTCCTGGACGGGACATATCAAAGGTTCTCATCGCCACAATAAATCCCATTCCTTCTCTCCCCAGGACATTTTCCTTAGGAACCTTACAATTATTAAAAACAAGCTCTCTCGTAGCAGAGGCACGGATACCCATTTTCTTTTCTTTTTTCCCAAAACTAAACCCTTCCATTCCTTTTTCTACCACAAAGGCAGTAGCACCTCTTGCTCCCTTTGTCCTATCAGTCATCGCTATTACCGTATAGACCTCGGCTTCTCCTCCGTTGGTAATCCACTGTTTTGTTCCATTCAGGATATAATAATCTCCTTTTTTCTCCGCCGTAGTTTGAATTGCTGAAGCATCCGAACCAGCAGAAGCCTCAGTAAGAGCAAAAGCAGCCAGTTTCTTTCCTTTTGCAATATCGGGAAGATACTTCTTCTTCTGCTCCTCATTGCCAAAAAGAATTATAGGATAGGTTCCCAGACCTGTAGCCGCAAAACAGACTGCTATTCCTCCACAGGCACGCGAAAGTTCTTCGGTAACAAGGGCTAATTCCAGAACTCCCCCTCCTAAACCTCCATATTCCTCGGGAATATAAACCCCGAATAAATCACTCTGGGCTAAAATTTTCATTATCTCCCAGGGGAATTCTTCTGTCTCATCATACTTTGCTGCTACCGGTCTTATTTTTTCCTCGGCTATCTTCCTTGCCAAATCACGAATCATCACCTGCTCTTCGGTAAGAAGATAATTTAACATCTCCTCTCCTTTCTTCTATTTTGATAATTTAAACTCTTTATATTATAAAGATAAGTATTATGTTTGTCAAACCACATCTTTTAAAAAATTAATTTGTTATTATCAGATAGAGCCATGCAAAAAGAGTGGTGATTATACCAATTATCAAACCGATACCTAACCAACGAAAGAACTTTATTCTAAATCCCCTTTCTTTCTCCAGAAGCCCCAGGGCAACAATATTTGCCGTTGACCCTACTAAAGTAATATTTCCTCCAAAACAACCGCCAAAAAGCAGTGCCCACCAGAGCGGTTTAAGAAAATAGCCCAGTGAGGAAAACCCTTGAATTACTGGAATAAGTGCCGCTACCAAAACCACATTGTCTAAAATACTTGAGCCAATATTTAAAAATATATGAATGGCACTATTATACTAGTATACCAGATTTATTTATTGATTTCCAGAACTATGTAATTTCCCTTAAGAAAATTATAAAATAAAAGACTTTCCGATTAAAAAAATCTCGATAAATAAAAAAGGGACAACTTTCGAGTTAAATCTAATAATTGTCCCTTTTATCGGTTTTCTACTTTTAGGGAAATAGATTCTTCTTCTGAGAAAAATTCTATTCCACTGCTAATCTTACAACTTTACTACATTAGCAGCTTGTTTCCCTTTGGGCCCCTCGACTACCTCCAACTGCACATCCTGTCCTTCATTCAGCGTCTTGTAACCCTCGCCTTTAATTGCACTGTGGTGTACAAACACGTCTTCACCGCTGTCAAGAGTAATAAACCCATACCCCTTCTGGTTAGAAAACCACTTTACTTTACCTTTCACCAACTTAATTCACCTCCTTCCTGTTCAAATTACATCTATAAAAAAAATCGTAAGGCAAAAATAAAAAAACCTTACGATTTAAAGATGTTTGCCTACTTCCAAATTCCTCCTGCTTTAAAACTTTACATCTTTAATATATCATCATTATGACTA
Source organism: Candidatus Omnitrophota bacterium (assembly GCA_050252475.1). Taxonomy (GTDB): domain Bacteria; phylum Omnitrophota; class Gorgyraeia; order DTHP01; family DTHP01; genus JBFWKV01. The sequence goes on from JBFWKV010000150.1 coordinate 2,914, forward strand.
TTTGTCAAGGAAAAAACTTCCTCACTCTACTTTCAC
>JBFWKV010000151.1:0-2929 GCA_050252475.1 Candidatus Omnitrophota bacterium
TTAATCCCAGCTCCCTTTTCACTTCCTGAATAGGCTTACCCGGCTGATAGGGATAAACCTTTCTTATATTTTCTCTAAGTAGAGACCTTATTTTTGACATCTAAGACCTTTATTTTTATTTTTTCCCTGAGACAGGATACGAACCTAATATCTTAAGATAGGTGCAAATCTTTCCCAATTCGGCTAAAGCTTTTTTAACCTTCTTATCCTCCATATGCCCTTCAAGATCAACAAAGAAATAATAATCCCAAGGCTTCCTTTTTGAAGGACGAGATTCTATTTTAGTCAAATTTATATTATATTTTTTGAAAGGAAACAACATCGCATGCAATGCCCCTACACGATCTTTTATAGAGAACATAATTGAAGTCTTATCTTTCCCTGTAGGACGCGTTAAACTACGACCAATGACAAGAAACCGTGTTACATTGTGGGGACTATCTTCAATAGAACTTGCCAGTATCCTTAAACCATAACGCTCTGCTGCCATCTCCGAAGCAATAGCCGCTGAAAACTTCTCCCGACTGGCAATTTCCGCTGCCTTCGTGGTACTGGAGACTTCAATTAGTTCTACGCGAGGCAGATTTGATTCTAACCATATTCTACATTGACCAAAAACCTGTGGATTAGAATAAACTTTCCTTATCTGGTTTTTCCTGCAATTTGCTAAGAGGTTATGCTTTATCTCTAAAGAAATCTCCGAACAGATATTCACATCACTATCTACAAACATATCCAAAGTATGGGTTACCGCTCCTTCTATAGAATTTTCTATGGGAACTACTCCATAATCTGCATTCCCTTTTTCCACCTCATTGAACACATCGGTTATGCTCCGACAATCAATATAATCAACCTGACTCCCAAATTTACGCAATGCAGCAAGGTGAGTAAAAGTTGCAGCGGGTCCTAGATAGGCAATTTTAAGAGCTTTTTCAAGAGAGAGCGAAGAAGACATAATCTCACGGTATATCGCAATAAGAGATTCATCCTTTAAGGGACCACTGTTGTGCTTACACACCTTCCTGTAAACTTCACTCTCGCGGTCAGGGACATAAACAGATTCTTTCAGTTTCTTTTTAACCTTTCCTATTTCTAAAGTCAACTCCGCTCTTCTGTTCAGTAATTCCACAATCTTCTTATCCAGGCTATCTATTCTCTTTCGCAATTGGCTCAAATTCATATAAAGCTCCTTTTTTATTTTTACACCCCATCTAACCTTACTGCGTTTCTTGACTCTCCGGCGGTATATTTTTTGAAAACAACTCTGTATCGTCTACCGTATCTTTTTGGGATACGGATTGATTATCTGGTAAGTTATTCTCTTTACCCATAAACTCCTCTAAGTCGGGCAATTCTTCCAGAGAATTAAGTCCAAAATATTCAAGAAATTTTTTAGTGGTACCATAGAGAATGGGCCTTCCCAAAGATTCCTTTCTCCCCACTACTCTTATAAGATTCATTTCCAGAAGATTTTTTAATATATTCTCTACATTGACCCCTCTAATTTCCTCAATTTCCAGACGGGTAATAGGTTGTTTATAAGCAATAATAGCAAGGGTTTCCAGAGTAGGTAAAGTAAGTCTCTCAGTATGACTGGTTTTATAAAGTTTCTTTATCCAAGGAGCATAACGGGGTTGACTGACCATTTGAAAACCACCTGCTACTTCTCTAATCATAAATCCACGTCCCTCTTGTTCATATTCAGACTTTAGCTCGTAGATTAAATCTCTTATAAGCCTTCCATCAACTTCCTCCAATATCTCCTTTAATCTTTCAATAATTAAAGGCTCATGATGCACAAAAAGAATGGCTTCCAGAATATGTTTTATCTCCTGGCGTTCCATACTTTTAACTTACCCTTTCTGCTTGAGCAAGACGATGTTTTTCATTTCTTATTATTTCAATCTCACCGAAGAGTTCTCTTTGACGAGCAATAATTTCTTTGAGACGAATAAGCTCAAGAATGGCTAAAAAAGTAACAATTATCTCTATTTTTGTCTTCGCATTAGCTAAAAGCTCACCGAAATAAACCACCTCTTTAGATACAAAGAGATGGAGAAGTTCGTGAATCTTTTCTTCCACTGTCACCTCATCACGAATAATCTCCTGAAAAGTCTCTCGGGAAATATGGCCTACCGCCTTTGAGAAGGCAGTAATTAAATCAAAGAGTGAGGCTTCAAAATAAACATTCCCCTCTTCATCTATAAATTGTTTTGCCCCTTCTTTTCGTATAAATTCTTCTTTACGTTTCAATTCTCTTTCACGCAGATTGAGGGCCACTTCTTTAAAACGCGCATATTCTAAAAGACGCTTTACTAATTCTGCGCGGGGATCTTCTTCCTCCTCCTCCAAAGGCTTCTCTTCGGGAGGAAGAAGCATCCTTGATTTTATATTAATAAGTGTTGCTGCCATAACTAAAAACTCACCGGAAATATTTAAATCAAGCATCTCCATCAATTCTAAATATTCAAGGTACTGCTCAGTAATTTGTGCGATGGGTATATCAAATATATTTACCTCATTCTTTTTAATAAGATAAAGTAGTAAATCTAAAGGACCTTCAAATACTTCTAAACGGACTTGATAGGACATTTCCTATTTTTAGTTTAATTTAAGAGCTGATTTTACTTCTTTAAGCGTCTCACTCGCTACCTTTCTTGCTTTTTTATTACCTTCTGCGAGAATTTCCTTTACTAATTTTTTATCTCTCTTAAACTTATTCCGTTTTTCTTGAATAGGTTTTAAAACTTCCACAATTACTTCTCCTAAACGGCGTTTATCATCTTTACAGCCTATCTGGGCATTAACGCATTCCTTCTCGACACTTTCCGCCAATTCAGGTTTAAATACCTTATAATATGAATGCACATTGCACAACCACGGTCTACCCGGTATCTCTCGCCTAATTCTCTGGGGATCAGTAAAC
>JBFWKV010000152.1:0-2902 GCA_050252475.1 Candidatus Omnitrophota bacterium
AACTTTACCTCTCTGGTCTCAGAAGATTGCCTTATGTGGCTCACAAACAAAATCTTTTAAATCTTTACTTAACCAGTGATACCTTCTTGCCCAGCGAGTATCTACATTCATCCCCTGTTGAATCACACACCATCTCCCTTGGCGTGTAAAGATAAAACTGTGATGGTAAATCTGATAGCCATCCTGTAAAGCAGTGGAATCCACTTTTGCAGACATCCTGCTGGCATATATAAGCTCATCAGGAGAAGTCTGAATAAGTCTCTTTCCCGCAATCTCTCTTATTTCTTGAGGGGTCTTCCGGGAAATAGCACCTTTCCCTCCGCAAACAAAAATTCCCGTCTCGCGAGAAATGTCTCTTAATCCTTCTTTGAGCGCTCCACAAACAGTGGTAGTAAGTCCGGAAGAATGCCAGTCAAAGCCTAAAACACAACCAAATGCCTGGAACCAGAAGGGGTCAGATAGTCTACATAAAACTTCCTCTGAACCAAATTCTTTCACCATAATTAAAATAATTTCCCTGGCAAGAATTTTCATCCGGTTAAAAAGCCAGGCAGGAGCTTTACCATAATGTAAAGGTAAATAGGCTATTCCTGTCTTCATTATTTATAACTAACAGGACTTAGCGAGGTAGAGGGGATGTTTTATGAATTCCTCGGGAAATTTACACCAGACAAAAATAACCACCCTTTTCTCTGATAAAGAACCATCAAATTCCTATAGACTTCGTTCTATTTCGTAACTTGTGTTTTTCTTCTCAAGGTATTTAATGCTTTAACCATTATGAAAATAGCAAATGCCACAATCAAGAAATCAAGCAATGTATTGATAAACTGCCCATAATTTAAAGAGACTTCAGGTTTATCTAAGGTGGCTTTTTTAAGAACCAACTTCAAATCTATAAAATCAACTCCTCCGATAAGTAAACCTTTGGGTGGCATAATTACATCATTAACCAGAGAAGTTACAACCTTACCAAAAGCAGCCCCAACAATAATACCTACTGCCTATCTATAGCATTCCCTTTAACCGCAAATTCCTTAAATTCCTTAATGATTGACATCACTCTTACCCCTTCTAAAAATTTTAATTCTTGATCTTAACCTACCAACTTATCAAATTCTTCTACACTGATTGCCGGACAGGTGGTAAAACCAATGCCGGTCAATTTCGTAAGTTCTACGGAAGTCTTAATTGCGCTTGCATTGTCAGGAAAATCTACCAGAAAAACAAGGTCATATTCTCCCAGAAGAACATACATCTTCTCCACTTTACCCCCTGCCTTCTCAATCAATTCCACCCCTTTATTGGTTCGCTCCTTACTAATCCCTTTAATCCCCTCCAGAGTATACTTACCTAACATAAGAAATTTTGCCATTTTAGTTCACCTCCTTTCCAATTTTTCTTTCACTGATTTTATCTTTCCCTCTATACTTATTTTTTTATCCCGGCGGTCATCAATTTCTATCTTGGTCAACAGCCGTTTTACTCCACATGCAATCACCGCCTTATGCATCTTTTGGGCAATCTCTAATAATTTATTAATTGATTTTGCCTCCACAATTGTTCCCATGGCAGTAATTTGAGTCTTAATATTCTTCTCCTTCAAGAGAACTCTCTCAGCAGAAGCAATATATTTGCTTAAAGAAGCATCCTTTGTTCCGAGAGGTAGTATGCTTATATTCATTATCGGCATAGACCCCTCCTATTTTATCTCTATAATTTTTGCTTCCATCTTATGCAGATCCAGAATAGCACAAGTCGACCTTCCGCTAAGCCATCCTCCTGCTTCTCCCGGATTTATGAAAAGCCTATTTTCCTCTTTTTTAATTTCGGCAATATGAGTATGTCCGGAAATAATTATATGAGGAAGTTCAACCTGGTTAAGTTCTCTAATTTGAGACAATTCATGAACAACCAAAATTTCCTTCCCTCCCAGATTTAAAATATAAGGAGGTTCTTTAATCTTTCCGTTTGATTTTTCTTTCAGCCCAGTTTTTTCTCCATCGTTATTACCGAAGACTCCTATAAAATCAAATCCCTTCTCAAAATACGGTTTAAGGGAAAAGGGAGCCACATAGTCACCGGCATGGATAAAAAAATTTATGCCTTCCTTTTTAAATAAAGTCAGAATTTTTTCTATATTCTCCAGATTATCGTGAGTATCAGAAATAATTCCTATCTTCATGTTTTGGATTCGGTCTGTGCATAGAAAAGAGAAATTTTTCTTTCCACCTTAGCACTTTTACATTTTGGACAGGTAGGTTTCAGTTTGTTGTATTCTTCCACGGAACACTTAACCTCAAACAATTCTTTACATTTTAAACATTGAAATTCATAAACTGGCATACTCTCACCTCCTTCTAAAGATGAGCCCCTCTCATATTAGCCGAGGGAAACCTCCCTGAATTTCTAACTTATTATTATATAGACCCTGGTTTGTTATGGCAAGAATTATTTAAGAGGAGGAACAGGTCTGCCAGAATTAATTGTGTCATATCTGGCTATTTAGAAATGGTCCTAAGATTTTCCTAAGACTTTACTTCTTTACCAGAGGATCGGTCACAAACTTAAAGAAAGGTAAAGATAAGATGCCCTCGCCTAAGATAATTTTTTCCGTAGAGAGGTTAATGAGATACGCCTCTTTAACCCTGCTTCTAAAAATCTCACAGAAAGAATGCAATCCTTTGATTATTCTTGGGTCGGATTTAGTAGTTAACTTTACCTCTATAGGAATCAGTTTGCCTCTGTCTTCAATAATAAAATCTACTTCCTGACCAGATGAGGTTCGCCACCAAAATATGCGTGGAATCTTGCCTGAATTATAAAAATTTCTTACCACCTCTCCTAAAACAAGTGTCTCAAATAGTTGTCCGGAAAGAGGACCCTTAAATACCTGTGATAC
>JBFWKV010000153.1:0-2889 GCA_050252475.1 Candidatus Omnitrophota bacterium
GTCCAACAATCTTAGCATCAGGATAAAAATTCTTTTTAAGGTAAACTAATAAATCAACTACAGCATTAACTTGCTCAAGAGGTTGGGTTTCTTCCATATAGCTTCCTTCACAACAAATACCCAAAGAGCGATAATTATAATATTGGGTATGTGCCCCAATGGTATCATGAGGACGACCAGCATATATCTCGCCTAATTTATTAATAAAAAAATGATAACCACACCCTAAAAAGTCTCTCTGTAAATGCCATCTATGAATATCATAAATAGTACACTTGCTTGCATCGGCATGATGCAATACTATATAATCAGTACGTTCTCGCTTGGTCAATTCTCCTTTAAATTCTAAACCAGGATCAATTATCTGCATTTATGTCATCCCCTGTCTAGCATTACAAGTGCATTATACCATAAAAAAAGTAGTTTGTCAAGAGTAGCTACCCTACTTGAGAATCGCAACGGCAAGGGCAGTTGCCAAAGAAACAACCCCTGTAATAAATACAGATAGTGTCCAAGGAGGACGACCAGAAAGTTTTCTATTTTCTGCTAATACGTCTTCTAGTCTACTTTCCATCTTATCAAACTTCTGCTCCATTTTTTCAGCAAATTTATCTAATTTATCGTAAATTTTTTCTAGGTTGCTATTCATGCGTTTTTGATAGGTATAGAATTCTTCTGATAGGCGTTCTATTTTTTCACGGGTTACTTGGGAATAGGCAACCAATTCTTCGTGTTCCATCTGATCAGTCTCCTTTCAGATATATTTCTTTTGCTTGGGCGGGAAAATTTTTCCCGCCCAAGAAAGAAACTAAAATTTACTAGGATCTATAGCCTCTACAATACCCGTTTCAGGTTGCCAATTAATCAAGTAACCTATTTGTTCACTAAAGAATCTTACTGGTAAAACAGTACGATCAGCACTAGTAATAAAGGGAGGCTGGTCTAGAATCAGCTCTTGACCATCAACAATAGTTTTAGGATCATTAATTTTAAAAATAATATGTTTAGCTCTACGTAATTGATAAGGAATATCTACACACGACCAGGATTCATAAACGGCGGGCATACCTTCTTGAGTTTTATAGGAAAAGAAAGCATAGGGTATCCAAATATAACCATTATCCCCGTACTTATCCCCCCAAGAATTCAAAATAAGCACAAACCCTTTTAGTTTTGTTCCATTCTTATAGGTATACTCTAGATCATCGTCCCAACCAACTGCTGTTAAGGCATGTCCTCCAAGAATATCCCCTTCTGGGAAATAAACAAATTTTCCATTTTCAGGATACAAGAAATTCTTACACACCAAAATATCTATATTTACAGGGCCTTGCTCAAAAATAGCTCTTTTTATATCGTCTACTGAATAACAACGAGCATAAGCTTTAATTTTATAATTCGTAGCTTCTTGATAAGCTTGTTGAGAGGGTTCAGGAGGATGAACATCATCTGTCATTAAGCTGTATGGCATTTTTTCTTCGGAACAAATACCATATTTTTGTACTACCTCACAAGCTACACGTGGATAAGTTCCCGCACTATTAAGACCATCAAGTTTTTTACAGACAGAATAGATAAACAACCTCGACAAACCAGAAGAAGGAATATCTCTTTGCTGTTTTTCTTGCCAAGACTTAATATAGTAAAAGGAATGTCCTACGCAGTTTCCACACACCACAACCTTATTATTTCTTCTTACAACCAATGTATGATAAGGAGGAACATTAGCACAATAAACCATCCCATTATATGGTTCTACAAACATATTCTTTTTTCTGTCGATAGATAAATTATTACTGTAATGTTGGTGTATTTCATAATGCGTTCTCCTACTTACCACTTCTCTACCATTAATAGTACTACACTTCTCTCCTGCATAACTAGATATATTAACAGCCGAACTATACCCACACATGAACAAAAGTATCTGTACTTGCTCTGCTAATTGTGGAGACGAAGTATAATACATATAATTTCCACGTTCCAGCAAATAGCCATCAGAATTAAAAAGGCCGTCTAAAAAATATTCAATTAAAGTATGGTCAAGATCAAAAATAAAATCGGGAACAAATTTATTCCATGCATAAACCTTATCGAATCCTAACTCTTTCAGCGCCATATATAATTGCTTATTATAGACCATAAATCTATCTGAATATTCTATTAAATGAATTCCTAATTCGTCAGCTAACCTCTTAACATACTCCCTTTTTCTTTCTTTCGTAGCAGCTAACTGTATTCTCCAATGATACTCTTTTCCTTTCCTATACATAGTGCCATCACCAATAAAGTAACCTAAAAACTTCAGCCAAGGCTCAATAGGAACTTCCACTTGTTCTCTATATTTACCCTTATCAACTTTCACAGTAGGCCATAAATATGTTTTAGGCTTTTCTCCTTTTCTGTAGCCATACGAAAGTAAGCCAGCATACCATCCAACATCTTTGGCCTGAACAAATTCATACTCTTCTGAAAGTTTTCTTTCTGGTTCTATCCATTTTCTTACTAACATATTATGATCTGGAGTAACCATAATATCTAAAGATCTGTGTTTAAAATGTACCATACTACCAATATAATGATATTTAATAATTTCAATTGGTTTTACAAAAATCATTTCTTTAGTCTTTGGATCAACAGAAGCTAATAAATCATCATATGTAATGTCTTTAAATAGCTTCCAGCCAGCACGTGTTAACACCTCAGTTTCTTCATCGAAACAGCTACCCCATCTACCCTGATCAGCTACACTAGGCATTTCCGCCCTACGAGAAAACTTACGTGGTAAAACTGTAGTACCAGCAAAAGATTTAAAACTAAAATCTCTTTTATCAGGATAAGAGGGAAGACAAGTCAATTTTATACCTTCCGCTTCACGGGGAGAATCAA
>JBFWKV010000154.1:0-2863 GCA_050252475.1 Candidatus Omnitrophota bacterium
TAAAGGTGTGTGGGAAAAATACCGCATTAAATTCGTAACTGAAGGAAAAGTTAGTTGGGAAGAGTTCTGGGCATTAAAAGATATAAATTTTGTTGTAGAGAAAGGAGAAGTTCTAGGGATAATTGGAGAAAATGGAGCAGGGAAGACCACTTTATTGAAATTAATTGCGGGAATGATTATTCCCGACCGAGGCGAGATTAATGTGCAGGGTAAGGTTTCTACTATAATGGAGTTAGGAGCAGGATTTAATCCAGAATTTACAGGTAGAGAAAATATAATTCTTAATGCCCGCATGTATGGTCTGGGTGAAGAGTTGTTAAAAGAACAGATAGGAAAGATTGTGGAATTTGCTAATCTGGGTAAATTTATTGATGCACCCATAAAATATTATTCCCAAGGAATGTACCTGCGCTTGGCATTTGCTTTAGCAATATTTACTGAGCCGGATATACTCTTAATCGATGATATTTTAGCGGTAGGTGATGAAGTAGCACAACAGAAATGCATTAAGAAAATTTTTGAATTAAAAAGAGAGAATAAAACTATTGTTGTGGTTAGTCATGATATGAACATGATTGCTAAATTGTGCGAGCGAGTAATTGTCTTAGAAAAAGGGAAAATCATCTATGAAGGTTTACCAGAAAAGGCAATCTCTCGTTATTTAGAGACGGTGGGAGATAAGAAAGGGATTGGCGTATTAGAAAAAGAAGGATTAAGGGTGGTATTTAACAATGGGAGAATAATCTTCAGTTACAGAGACTGGTTACTGACAAAAGATAGGGGAGGATATATCTCTTATTTTGTCCCTTCCCTGAATAGCTGGGTTTCTTCTTTAAATCTATCATGGGAGGTAAAGTCTTCTGCATCTGATAGGATTATAGCGGAGGGGAGAAATTTTACAGGAATTATTTCAGAGATCTGGATACTTCATTTACAGAAAAATCGGTTATCTTTTCAAATAGAGATGAAGGAAGAAGATATAAGAGAGCCCCATATGGATTTGTTGCTCATGCCCCAATACAAAAAGTGGGTAACCTTAGATAGGGAGGGAGATTTTCCACCTTTTATTTATAAAACTGAGTGGCATGATTTGAGTATAAATAATTGTCCTGAAGGAATAATAGGATTTGGTTCACAAGAGGAGAGCCCAGATTTACCTAATCTTGTCGTGGAAATAGAAAATAAGGATGGCTCAATTAGGCTTTTTAATTCAGGTTATGAACAAGAAGCACGGATAATCCAATCCTATTTAAAGAGAAATATCCTTACAATGAATATTGAAATATTTCCCCAAAAAGATGAGTTTAAGGCTTATTTAGAGAACAAAAGAAAGATTTTTGTTATTAAGCAAAAACAAGAATTTGAGCGTCTCATTTCCTCGCGAACCATTTCCTCGGGCAACCTAAGGCTTTTTGCTGACTTAGAGAATAAGGCATTGAGGTTATATTACAAGGATAAAGAGATAACTAAAGCAGACGGGATACACAGTTCCTTTTTGATAGGTAAGAGCTGGTATGGTACTTCAAGTGCTGAATGGGAGATAGAAAAGAAAGAAAATAATCTTATTTTAAACCTTTACTGGAAGCAGTTAAGCCTTACTCAGACCTGGAGTTTTTCTCTTAAAGAAGATACTTTAGATTGGGTGGTTAGTTCTGAATTTGAAGGGACGATTAACTTTGAATTACTTAAATTTGGGTTACTTTTAACAGAAGGATACAAGAGTTTCTTTTGTGGGCATCAAGAGGGTAAATTTCCTGAGGAATTTAGTTTTTGGCAGGATATACCATTAGAGGACCAAAAGGCAGAGTTTTTTGGGGTAAGGAAAGAGGATAATTTTCCTGCAATTGTTTTAGAGAACAAAGGAGGTTATTTCTGTATTATTCAGAATAGTGATAGCTCAACCTCCTGTCGTGCTTTACAGATGGGGATTTTCCAAAAAGAGCTTAATCAGAAGACATTCTTTTTTACCACGAGGATAAACATCTGTGAAGATGAGACTTTCATTGAGGGATATATTAAAGACAAGAGACAAAAGCTTATTTTAAAGCAAGAGGAAGAGAGGGCGAGGCTTCGTGCTTTGCGTACCATTTCCTCGGGCAACCTAAGGCTTTTTGCTGACTTAGAGAATAAGGCATTGAGGTTATATTACAAGGATAAAGAGATAACTGAAAATAGATGTTTATATACAGTAATTTATATAAAAGGAGAGGGTTGGTTTCATTCTTTTGATGTTCCCTGGCAGATAGAAAAGATATCTGAAAAAAGGCTAATCCTCACTTTGAATTACAAATCTCTTTCATTACTACAAATTTGGACTTTAAGTTGTGCAAAAGATGTTTTGGAGATAAAAATTGAAGTTGAGGTTACTAAACCAATAATGTTAACTAATAGATATTTAAGTCTGGAACTTTCGGATAAATATAAAAAGTGGTACACTGCCTATGAACAAGGAGATTTTTCAGTTACTCGGTATATTAATAATATTGCTCCAATAAGGTTAAAAGATAATAAAGTTCCTCAGGTGCTTTTAGAAAAAGAAATTAGTAGTTATCTTCCCTATTTAATATTTGAGGTCACTCCTCAACCCTATGAACAGTTCTTAAGTATCTATAAGAATAAACTTCAGAAAGAAAGTATCTGTCTTAATTTTTCCTCCTTAGTCCCCAGAAAAGATACATTACTTAAGCCTGGTAGATATGATATTTTTGGAGGTAAAATAGTCTTAGATAAGGTTGTCAAATTAGAAAATGACTTGAGGATAAGAAAGGTTGTTGAATTAAAAAGAGCTAATCTACATTTTGTCTTTGATCAAGGGAAAGGAAAGATATTCTGGAAAGATAAAGAATTAACCACTGGCTTAGGT
>JBFWKV010000155.1:0-2879 GCA_050252475.1 Candidatus Omnitrophota bacterium
AAGGCCAGTATCAGCCTTAAGTTATGTCCACATGCTGCCAAAATCGCATTAGCTTTATCACCGTGTTTACCTTTAAGATAATTCCTATCCATACGGTTGTCCCGTTTCGTATGACCTATCGTCGCCTCAATACAGCTTCGTCTCTTCAATAGCTTCTTGAAACTATCTCTGTATTTCTTCAGACTACGGGGAACTACATGAACTGTCACACTACCTTCATAATTGTGCTTTCTGTAACCCAAATCCACCAAAGCTGTCTTTATTACTCCATTTCTGCCTAACAATTCTTCCGCTTCTTTTAAATTCTCATCCAATGTGTGACCATCTGTTAAAGATACAATAAAATCCCCAGTCAAGGGGCCTATAAATTCCCCAGATAAAAATGTAAACTTACCTCCAAAGAATAGAGAGGAGGTAAGAATAAATTGTTGGGGGTACATATGTATTATACTGTGAAAACGTTATTAGAAACTGGTAAATCTATATCAGAAGTTGCAAGAGAACTTGGTATAGATAGAAAGACTGTGAGGAAGATCAGGGACAAGGTAAAAGGCGGTGTAAAAGTGCCAGCTATTAAACGTAGAAGTATTCTTGATCCTTATAGGGATTTAATAATCGAATATTTAAATGAAGAAGGGCTAACTGGTGTACTAATTCATAAGAGATTGGTTGAGGAATATAATTTAGATGTAACATATAGAAATATGTGAGGAAATTAAGGCCCATTGAAGAAGCCTATGTGCCTATAATATCCCCACCTGGATTTGAAGGACAAGTAGATTTTGGATATGCTGGATATTTTATAAAAGATGGAAAGAAGATAAAGTGCTGGATATTCAATATGAGGTTATCATACAGTGTTAATGCTAATATAAAATTAATTGGAATTGCAACCATTTTTTAGACATAAAGTTAAGCTATATTTTTATTTAACTCATAAAATCTTTCATAAACTTCATTTGGGGTTTGGTAACCTATTCCTGAATGCAGTCTTTTTCTGTTATAAAAGCACTCAATATACTCAAAAATTGCATTTTTTATTTCATCCCAACCCATTCCTTTTATAAATTGTATCAATTCAGTTTTTATCGTCTTAAAAAAGCTTTCAGCATATGCATTATCAAAGCAGTGCCCATCCGATGTCATACTTTGCAAAACTTTAAATCTTTCCAATTCTTTTCGAAATTCTACGCTACTGTACTGGCTACCTCTATCAGAATGGAATATTAATGGGGCTTTTCCACTATGTTTGACTGCAAAACGAAATGCAGCCACTACAGTATCAGATGTATTCAATGTCGTCGAAAAAGAATAACCAACCACCTTACGGCTGTATAAATCCATTATCTTGGTCAAATAATTCCACTTACCATTTGCTCTAACATATGTTATATCTGATACCCATACCTCATCAGGAGTTTCTGCCACAAAACCACTTTTTAACAAATTATCACTGAACCTATCTTTATTATTTCTTACTGTTGTTCGTTTATAACTTCTTCTAATTTTGCTTTTTATACTAAATTGGCGCATTATACTTGCAACAAGTCTACGGCTACATTTATAACCCAATCTAAGCAATTCAGCATGTATTCGAGGGCTACCATATAAATAACGGCTGTTTTGGTGAATTTCTCGTATCACAGGCAGCAATTCATATCTGTAACGCTCTCTATTGCCAATACAACCATTTAACCATTTGTAATAACCACTACGGCTCACTCCAAGTAAACGGCACATCTTCTCTACCTTGAATTCATCCTTATTCTCTTTTATGAATTTATATTTCTCGGTTGAGCCGATGAGAAAATGGCCAAAGCCTTTTTTAATATTTCTTTCTCTTCCTCAGCCTCTTTTAACTTTTTTTTAAGCTCATGTAATTCTTTTTCAGAAGCCTTTATGTTCCCCTTGCCAGGAAAACCATCTGAGCCTTCAATACTATAAATTGATCTCCACTTACATAAAACCTGATAAGGAACACCAAGATCCAAAGCTATTTCTTTCACTGTCTTTTCACTCTTTTCTGAAAGTGCTACCGCTTCCAATTTAAATTCTTTGCTATAAACTCTTCTTTTAACCATTTTTAAACCTGCCTTTTTATTTTAACTTAGTATTTCCTTAACTCTTTGTCCACTTTATTGTAGCAAGTCCAAATCATAATTGCCAATATAAAAGTTAACAGTTTTGATAAAGAGAAGTATACAATTCTCTCAATTAAATATGAGGAGAATTGTAATGAGAACAGAGTTAGAAGGGGCATTACATATTTTGAGGTGTTTAAAAATGAAGCCTAATTACAGTGAATTATCTAAAATTTATAGGATATCAAGGCAAACTATATCTAAATATGACAAAGGTTTTAAGAAAAAGGGTCAAAGAGCTAAGGGATCGATATTAGATAAATATGCGGATGAGATAAAAGAAAAGATAAATCTTCCTGGAGCAACAATTACAGGAGTACTCACCGATTTACAGAATAGAGGAGTTGAAGATATATTAATAACATCAGTAGATGGATTAAAAGGCTTTCCAGAAGCAATAAATAGTATATTTCCTAAAACAGAAGTACAGCTCTGCATAATACACCAGATAAGAAACAGTTTAAAGTATGTAGCTTCTAAAGACAAAAAAGCTTTTATGAGAGATTTAAAACTTATATACAGAGCTGCCAATAAAGATATAGTTGAGAGAGCATTAGATGATCTTGAGGATAAATGGGGTAAGAAATATTCCATTGTTACTACTTCTTGGAGGAACAACTGGGATAACCTTACCAATTATTTTAAATACCCTGCTGAGATAAGAAAAATTATGTATACTACAAATATCATAGAATCAGTGCACAGACAGTTTAGAAAACTTACCAAAACTAAGGGAGC
>JBFWKV010000156.1:0-2879 GCA_050252475.1 Candidatus Omnitrophota bacterium
AAGTTATAAAGTAAAACTAACTGTAGATGATGGGAGCGGAACTTCTTGTGGTAAAGCCGAAGACACTATAGAGGTTTTCCTTAATAAACCACCCGTAGCCGATGCGGGTCCCAATTTAGTCTGTTGTGCAGGAGAAGAGAATATCTTTGATGCCTCCAGTTCTTATGACCCCGATGGTAATGTTTTAAGTTACTTCTGGGATTTTGGCGATGGGACAAAAGCCGAAGGGGTAAAGGTAAAACATACTTATACGCAAGCGGGTAGTTATAATGTTGTTCTTACCGTAAGAGATAACTCGGGAACCAAATGTGACAGTGCTGTGGATAGCTTCCTGGTAAATGTAAGTAGGGAACCTGTTCCTGTACTTAGAGTTAGATAAATTTTCACCTTAACTCCTTTCTTCTCTTAATTTTTTACTTGACCTAATTTTCTTAAAATGCTACTCTATAAATAATAAAGGAGGTATGTTATTCAAAAAGGCGCGAAGTTTTTGCTATTTTTTCTCTATCTTCCTATCAGTTTACTTGTTTTAGATAAGCCATTAGAGAGAAAAAAAAATTTTTGTAATTACCACGAGCTGGAATTAAATTTACCTTCCCGAGCAGAAGATTTATTATATCTTGGTTTGCAGGGAGTAAAGAGTAAAAGTTTTAAACTCTCGGAAGTAAATGCAAAGGTTATTGTTCTGGAAATAGTAACCGCCTATTGTCCTTATTGTGCAGGAAGCATTCCCCAGATAAATAGGTTTTATGAGCTGATTAAAGATTCTTCCTATGCTTCCCAGATTAAGATAATGGGTATAGGGATGGCAAACTCGGAAGAAGAAATTGATGCTTTCCGGAATAAATACGAACTTCCTTTTCCGGTTCTTGCCGATGAAGATAATAGAGTTTATAAAATTTTAGGAAGGATAAAATTGCCTTATTGGGTAATTCTTTTCCGGAATAGCAAAGGTACATGGGAGGAGCTCTATACTCAGAGCGAGAAATTGCCTGAGCCGGAAAATCTTTTAGATTTAATTGTGCAAAGAATAAATCGGGAATAAATTCCTATTTTATATTACCAACCTGTTAGACGGTGATTTTAAGCCTAACGGGGGTTTTAAATATAAATAAAATAATATGAAAGGAAGATATAAATGAAGAAAGGGATGATTTTTCTAAGCATTTTCTTTGTATTTGTTCTCTTCGTCTCTCCGGCTTTAGCACGTTGTTGGGGCTCACGTTGTGTGGAAGAGGAAGTAGAGGAGAAAGCTAGTGTTTGTGACACTTTTACTTTTGATGCCACTGGTTCTTATGACCCCGGAAAAAGGAAACTTTCTTACTTCTGGGATTTTGGCGACGGAGAAACCAGTGACCAGCCCATAGTTACGCATACTTACAAAAAAGCAGGAACTTATACGGTTACCCTCACGGTGAAGAATGATTCAGGATTAGAGTGTGATACTGCGGTAACTACTACCACCGTCAGGGTGAATACTGCACCCAAGGCAGTTTTTACTGCTCCTGATGTGGTTTGCAAAGGAGAAAATATTGTTTTCAACGCCAGTGGAACCACTGACAACACCCCGGAAAATTTGAGCTATTACTGGGATTTTGGCGACGGTACAAAAGGAGAAGGAAAAGAGGTAAACAAGTCTTATGATAAAGGTGGTGTTTATAAAGTTGTACTTACTGTTGATGATAATGAAGGAACTTTATGTAGCAAAGGGAGTTTTTCTAAACTGATTACGGTAAATAGCGCTCCCGTGGCAAAGGCGGGAGAGGATATGGAACTTAGATTTAGTGCGAGTCAAGAATACAGAGTGGTTTTTGACGGAAGTAAATCTTATGACCCCGATGGCGATAATCTTACCTATAGCTGGGACTTCGGTGATGGAGAGAGCGCTACCGGTGCAAAAGTTACCCATGTCTATAAAAAGGGTGGAAATTATACCGTGCGCTTAACCGTAGATGATGGGAAGAATTCGCGCTGTAGTTGGGATACTGATACCCTCAATATTACGCTTAATAAGGCACCCGTGGCAGATGCTGGTCCCAATTTAGTTTGTTGTGTTGATGTAGAGAATGTTTTTGATGCTTCTGGTTCATATGACCCCGATGGAGATGCTTTGAAATATACCTGGGATTTTGGGGATGGGACAAAAGCCGAAGGAGTAAAAGTAAAGCATATTTATACTAAGCCAGGAAGTTACAATGTTAAACTTACCGTGGAAGATAGCAAAGGCTTGATTTCCACAGATTCTTTTGTAGCTACGGTTAGCGGGGCTCCGGTTCCTGATTTGAAGGTGAGGTGATAATAGCAAAACAGGTTTAAAAGAATTGGTATTGTAAATCTCCTCTATAAAATTTAGTGGACAGGTAATTTATCGTTGTGTTATCATTTTAAGAAAATATGTGGATAAAAAGAGGGAGTGGTTTAATAGTTGCAATTCCCTTGTTCTTAGTTTGTTTTATTTCTCAGGCAGATGAGGTTTCTTTTTCCGATGAGGTAAAAGAGTATCGCAAAAGAGGCTATCAGGCTTATAAAGAAGGTAATTTGGATAAGGCATATCAATTTTTTAAAAAAGCAGTTCTTCTTGCTCCTGAGAATCCCATTTTACATAACGACCTTGGGATTATTTATGAAAGACGAGGGTTGAAAGAACTGGCAATAAAAGAATATTTAGAAGCAATAAGAATTGAACCTCGCTATCCTGCACCTTATATGAATCTTGCCCTTCTCTATAATGAACTGGGAGCAAGAGATAAAGTAATCTTTTATTTAAAAGAGAGAATAAGATTAGGCAAGAAAAAAGATTTCTGGTACAAAAAGGCTTTAGCCATGTTAAAGAGTTATGAAGAATTATCTCCTCCGGTTCATGCAGAAGAAAAAAAAGA
>JBFWKV010000157.1:0-2857 GCA_050252475.1 Candidatus Omnitrophota bacterium
AGGAATAAGGGAGAGATAGGAGGGAGTGAGTATTTGAAGACTATTTATGGGTTAAAGAGAGGAAAATGTCCGGAGATTAATTTAAAACTGGAGAAAAATTTACAAAGGGCAGTCTTAGAAATGATAGACAAAAGGATAATTAAATCTGCCCATGATTGTGCAGAAGGGGGAATAGCAATAGCCCTTGTAGAAAGTTGTTTAGGAAATCCATACCAAAGGATAGGAGCAAAAGTTAAGTTATCTTCGCAACGTATAAGAACAGATGCTCTTCTCTTTGGTGAGAGTCAATCTCGGGTTATCTTGAGTGCTGAACCCAAAAATATTTCCAAGATAATTAAGATAGCCAGAAAAAATAAAGTTCCCGTTAGTGTAATTGGTGAAGTAGGTGGAGATAGGTTAATTATTGATGGATTGCTCGATGTGGCAATTACTCAAATTTATGAAGTGTGGAGCAAGGCAATAGAAAATTATCTTAAAGAGTAATTTCTGAAGAGTTGTTTCTAATGACCGGCTGAAGTGGGAAAGATGATAAAATAATATATGGATATTTTTTACGAAGAACCAAAAGAAGCGTGCGGTCTCTTTGGAGTATTTGGCCATAAGGAGGCAAGTTATTTAACCTATCTGGGACTTTATGCTTTGCAGCATAGAGGAGAGGAGTCTTGTGGTATAGTTAGTTATAATGGAAGAAAATTTTTTCAATATAAAGGGATGGGATTGGTGGGTGATGTTTTTAAAAGTGAGAATCTCAAAACCCTTCCAGGAGATAGAGCCATAGGACATACCCGTTATTCCACCACCGGTTCAAGCCTTATAAAGAATATTCAGCCAATTATGGTTAAATATTCCCAAGGAACAATTGCTCTTGCTCACAATGGTAATCTGGTTAATGCCTTAGAACTTCATACCAAATTAGAGAAAGAAGGTTCTATTTTTCAGACAAGTTGTGATTCGGAAATTCTAATCCATTTAATGGCAAAAACAAAAGCAAAGAACCATTTAGAGGCTCTAATAAAATCACTAAATTTTTTAGAAGGGGCATACTGTTTTCTTATTCTTACTTCCTCTTGCCTTTTAGCAGTAAGAGACCCACATGGTTTTCGTCCTCTCTGGCTGGGGAGGTTAGGCAAGGCTTATGTTTTCTCTTCAGAAACCTGTGCCTTTGATTTAATTGGAGCAAAACCCATCCGAGAGGTAGAACCGGGAGAGATAATCAGTGTAGAGGAAGATAAAATTAAAAGTTATAAACCTTTTAAAGAGAGGGTTACTCCTTCTTTTTGTATTTTTGAACACATCTATTTTGCTCGGCCGGATTCAAGAATTTTTGGGGAAACAGTACACTTGGTAAGGAAACGATTAGGGGCTGTTCTGGCGAAGGAACATCCTGTATCTGCGGATTTAGTGATTCCTGTCCCGGATTCAGGAACTTCTGCAGCGTTGGGGTTTAGTCAGGAGTCGGGAATACCTTTGGAATATGGAATAATTCGCAATCATTATATCGGAAGAACTTTTATTCAACCACGCCAGATTATTCGCGACTTTAATGTAAAGGTCAAGTTTAACCTCTTGCAGGATGTTCTAAAAGGGAAACGAGTTGTTGTGGTGGATGATTCTATTGTACGGGGAACCACTTCAAGAATAAGGATTAGAAATTTGCGAGAAGCGGGGGCTAAGGAAGTTCATTTAAGAATTAGTTGTCCTCCTCATGCCTACCCCTGTTTTTATGGGATAGATTTTCCTACAAGAAAGGAATTGATTGGAGCAAAATTAAAAATAAAAGAGATAGAAAAATTTTTGGATGTAGACTCACTGGGGTATTTGAGTCTGGAGGGAATGTTGTCCTGCGTTAAAGCGTATCCCAAACAGAACTACTGTGTTGCTTGTTTTAATGGTAGTTATCCCATAAATTATGGGAAAAAAGTAAACAAGTATAGTCTGGAGAAAGGAAGTGATGTATGGGAATGAATTATAAGAAAGCAGGTGTGGATATTGACAAAGCCAACGTTTTGCTAAAGAAGATTAAGTCTTTGATAAGAGAAACATTTACTAAAGAAGCTATTGCTGATATAGGTGGTTTCAGTGGGCTTTTTGATGGAAGAATAATTAAAAATTATAAGAATCCTGTTTTGGTCTCTTCAACTGATGGGGTAGGAACAAAATTGAAAATCGCCTTTTTAGTGAATAAGCATGATACTGTAGGAATAGATTTGGTAGCGATGAATGTAAATGATGTTTTGACTTTGGGAGCAAAGCCATTGTTTTTCTTAGATTATATCTCATGCGGAAAATTAGAAGAAGAAAAATATGTTCAAATTATCAAGGGAATAACCAGCGGCTGTCGGGAGGCAGGATGTAGTTTAATTGCTGGCGAGACTGCAGAAATGCCAGGAATGTATAGGAAGGGAGAATACGACTTAGCAGGATTCTGTGTAGGAATAGTGGAAAAAGAGAATATCATTGATGGGAGGAATATAAAAGTAGGTGATAGGATAATAGGTTTGGCTTCTTCAGGGCTTCATTCCAATGGCTTTTCTTTGGTACGCAAAGTTTTTAGTTTATCGGAACAGAAAAGAATGGCAAGAATTTTACTTGAACCAACGCGTATATATGTAAGACCTGTTCTCAATTTATTAACTACGAAAGACTATCGGCTAAATACCAAAATAAAAGGTATTGCCCACATTACCGGTGGGGCTTTTTATGAAAAGGTCCCCCGGATAATACCATCGGGTAAAGCAATTCTTATAAGAAAAAATACCTGGAGAGTACCTGCTATATTTATTCTGATTCAAGAAAATGGAGATATTGCGGAAATTGAAATGTTCCGTACTTGTAATATGGGAAGTGGGTTGATGGT
>JBFWKV010000158.1:0-2816 GCA_050252475.1 Candidatus Omnitrophota bacterium
TATTAAGTTTTCCCTTTTGGTTATTCTTGGCTCTTTGGTAATCGGAGGATTACTTTATATTTCCACCATGAGGTCAACCACGGTTACTTTTGAGAATCTTAGAGCAACTGTTAAAACTACAGCGGATTTTCTTTTTCCTATTTTGATCCAGACTATTCTGGTTACCACAATAATTGTAGGAATAGCCACTATTATTTTAACACTCTTTGTTTCACATAAGATTGCTGGGCCTTTGTATCGTTTTAAAAAAGAATTGAATTCAGTTGGTAAAGGAGACCTGAGCCGTAATTTTCAAATTCGCAAAAATGACCAATTGCAGGACTTGGCTTTGAGTATGAATGAGATGATTAATAAACTGAGAGAAAATTTAAGTGAGCTTAAAGAAAGATACAATATCCTAAAGGAATCCTGGGATAAAATAGTTAAACCTACCATATCCCAGGATAACCGAACTGTTGCAGAAATAGAAAAAACTATTGATGAGATTAAGGAGAAACTGGAATATTTTAAGATTTAAAACAGTTATCTTTCCCACTTTTATTTTTACAGATTTACAGGGAATAAAAAAATAACCGGTATAGAGAAATCAACAAAAACCCATGTTTTTAAAATATAGGTTTAAAGTTTTAATTTATTTTATATTATTTTCTTTTTCCTTTAATATTTTTGTTTATGCGCAGGAAAGAAAGATTGAAGGGAATTATTTTAGTATTTATTACTATAGCGGTCTCAGTCCTCTAGCGATAGCAGAAAAATTAGATTTTTCCTCTCCCCATCTTCAATCCTGGTCAAAAACTGAAGGTAATTATTCTGAAATAGAAATAAATAGTCCGGAAAAGATTCTTGCTCGAACATTAGATACCCTGTTCCTTGAGGTTTCTGATATTCTGGACATTCATCTCAGTAGTTTTAAAGTTAACCTGAGAATACTTTATGATTTCCAGGCTTTGGATTCCGAATTTTATAGATTTTATCACCTAAATCTTAAATCACCTTCTTTCTATATCTACGAGACAAATACGATTTATATCTCTTTTGATAACCTTAAGCCAGGTGTCCTGGGGCATGAAATAGCCCATGCAATTATGAATAACTATTTTGTAGTTCCGCCACCGGTAAAACTCCAGGAGGTACTTGCTGGATACGTGGAGTATACTCTCCAGAAGAAGGCTAAAAAGTGAGCGGTTTCTTTTTAAAAGGGAGTTTGCCATGAAAGATAATTATCAATTTAAGGAAGTAGCGATAAGCGCTGTAGAAAAAGCAGGGAAAGTTTTAGAAGAAAACTTTGGAAAAGTTAAACACATTAAGACAAAAGGGAAAACCCAGTTGGTAAGCAATGTTGATTTAGAGGCCGAAAAAATAATTATTGAGACAATAAAAAGGCATTTTCCTGAACACTCCATACTTTCTGAAGAAAATCCCTTCCTCAATAATGATTCGGAATATAAATGGATTATCGACCCTTTGGATGGCACACACAATTTTGTAAAAAATATTCCTATCTTTGGCACCTCTATTGCTCTGGAATATAAAAACGAAGTGATTTTAGGAGTAATTTATTTTCCTCTGGATAAACGATTGTATTGGGCAGAAAAAGGGAAAGGAGCGTATTTGAATGGAATGCGCTTAAGAGTATCAGATAGACAATTATCTTCCGCTACCTGTGTCTACGATAGTTCTATTAGATACAATCCAGAGAAAATGTCTGCAGTTCTAAAAAATCTTTCCACAAAAGTTTTTAATATTCGTATGTTCGGTTCTACTGCCGAACACTTAGCGATGCTTGCGGAAGGAAGAATTGAATTAGATATTGAATTTAATGACCAACCCTGGGACTTTGCGGGAGGTGCACTTTTAGTGAAAGAAGCGGGAGGAGAATTTACCGATTTCCAAGGAAATCCCTGGAGTCCCCGAATGCCCAATTATCTTGCTTCTAATGGTGTAGTTCATGAGGAAGTTCTCCGGATAATCCAGAATTCTCTAATTTAAACCGTTTTGACAAGGTAACTGATTTTAGCAATAGATTCAAGATGAGATCCTGATGCGTTTTCTGGAATTTTATACAAGACTTTTTGGCTTGTGGGTGATTTTATTTGCGGTGGTTGCCTATTTTTTCCCCCAGTATTTTATTCCCTTAAGACCAGGCATGGATTGGTTCTTTGCTCTGACGATGTTTGGCATCGGTGTGGTGCTTGAGACTAAGGATTTTAAGAATATTTTAAAGTCGCCGGGAGCTATACTTTTGGGGGTGCTTACCCAGTATACGGTAATGCCTCTTTTGGGATTTGGATTAGTAAAGATATTTAAATTACCTCCTGAAATTGCACTGGGAATAATTTTGACAGCTTGTGCTCCCGGCGCTATGTCTTCCAATGTGATATCTTATCTGGCAAAAGCAGATGTTGCCTATTCTGTATGTTTGACTACTGTGTCTACTTTAATTTCACCTATTGCCACTCCAGGACTTACTTATCTTTTGGCAAGTTTTATTTTAAAAGTTGATTTCTGGAAAATGTTTTTTAATATTATTTTTATGGTAGTTTTACCGCTCTTTATTGGTTTTGGTATAAAAAACATACTGAAGAAAAGAATACAACCTTTTATTAAGATCTTTCCCGCAATTTCAGTTACCTTTATCGTATTTATCTGTTCTTTAGTAGTTGCCCTCAACCAGAAATTTCTCCTTCTGATTACTGCTTTGATAATTCTTGTAGTTTTATTGCATAATCTTTCAGGTTATTTTTTAGGTTATGGAGTAGGGAAAGTATTTGGATTAAACATTCCCCGGAGGAGAACTTTAAGTATCGAAATAGGTA
>JBFWKV010000159.1:0-2812 GCA_050252475.1 Candidatus Omnitrophota bacterium
TTAACTCTAAAGACTGAGACGCTATAATAAGGGTTTTGCCTTCTTCCTTGAAACTGTTAATTTTCTTAATACATTTTTCCTGGAAAGAAATATCTCCTACAGAAAGAATTTCATCAATTAATAAAATGTCAAAGTTTATATGCACGGCTATAGAAAAACCTAAACGAAGCATCATACCGGATGAATAGGTATAAAGAGGTTGATTTATGAAACCATTCAATTCAGAGAATTTTACAATCTCTTTAAGCCGTTCTTTTATCTCGGATATTTTTAATCCTAAAATAACCCCATTGAGATAGATATTATCTATTCCGCTAAGCTCGGGATGGAATCCCGCTCCTAAAGTAAGCAGGGTGGAGAGCTTTCCTTTTACTTTAACATTGCCTTCTGTGGGTGAAGAAATTCCTGCAATGAGATTAAGCAAGGTAGATTTACCGGCGCCATTTCTTCCCACTATTCCTAAACATTCGCCCTTTCCCACCTCTAAATTTATATCTTTAAGTGCCCAGAATTCTTTTTCTTCCTTAGGAATAAAAAGCCGGGGAAGAACATCTTTTATAAATGCTCCCTTTTCCTGTCTAAGAATATATTTTTTACCAATATTTTCTAACTCAATGATTTTCATATGTCTCTAAACAAAATCACTAATCATTTTATCATATTTTTTAAAAACCAAGATGCCTATAAGGAAGAAAATGATGCATACCACAACTGAGTAGAAGAAAAGATGAATAATATTCAATGTTTTCGGAAGAGTAGAAACAAATTCCGGCAAGATAGCAATACGATATAGGGTAATTAACCCCGCCAGGGGATTAAGCATGTATAATTTAAAGAATTGAGGAGAAATTTCTTCCGCTAAAGAAAGCGGATAAAATATGGGAGTTATATAGAACCATAACAGAAGAATTATCTCCACAACATACTTTACATCACGATATAAAACCTGCAAGCTTGAACTTATAAAAACCAATCCAGAAATAAATAACGTATGTAGAATAATTACCAGTGGCAGAAATAAATTATGATAACCATATCTTAAACCAAGAAAAGGAACAAGAATTAACATTAGAATCATAACAATTAAAAAACTGAAAAAATTTCCCAAAATTATAGATAAAGGAATAACCTCTCGCGGAAAATATACTTTTTTAATAAGGTTACTATTATCTACAAGACTTGTAGTGGCTTGAGACAAGCTCATTGCCAGATAGTTCCAGGGGAAAACACCAGTAATAAGATAGATAAAGAAAGGATAAGCAGGAACAGAAATTTTTATAATTGTAGAGAAAACCAGTTTGAAAATAAAAACCATAGATAGAGGAACAAAAAGCATCCATAAAAAACCTAAAAAGGGATATTTGTAGCGAATTTTCAATTCCCGAAGTGCCAGATGATAAAGAAGGTCTCTATGAATAAAGATGTCTTTTATCTCTTTGAGAAAGAGAATCATATATCAATATTATTACTGGGAAACATTCATGTAATCTTCAAAGGTTATCTTCCCGTAAATTTCCTCGCGCACTGCTCTAATCCGTTCATTAATATAGGGATGAGTTCTCCCGTAAAGAGGCCTAATGGGTTCTTTCCGCTTTATTTCCTTGAATTTCTCTAAGAAAGATATTGCACCTTCTGGAGAAAAACCTGCTTTTTGCATAAAACGAACTGCCAGCCTATCTGCCATGAGTTCATCCTCACGAGAATAAGAGAGCATTAATAAATCTAAAGCAACACTTGTTCTTCTCAAAGTTTCGGAATCCGCTGCCCCTGCCTTGGCTAAGGTCATTAAGATATTAAAACCTAAATTCTTTTTTAACAAATCTACAGAATGTCTTGCTACGATGTGCGATATCTCATGAGCTAATATATAAGCGAGCTCATTATCATTGCTCACTTCTTCCAATAATCCCTTGAAAACATACACATATCCGCCAGGTAAGGCAAAGGCATTTTTTTCATCTTTATCCAATACTTTGAAATAATATATAATACTTTTACGGTCGCATGCCTCTACTATCCTTTGTCCAAGTTCATTTACTCTTGTTTGTAATAAATAATCTTCAGCAACATTAAACCTATCTTCTACTTGTTTTGCCAGCGCCTTGCCTATCTTTATCTCTTCTTCATCGCTCATAAAAACCAACTCTTCTCTTCCCGTATAGGGATTAAATTGTGTAGCGCAGGCAGTGGTAAAAAAAACAAGAAAAATAATCAAAAAATTACGTCTCATCATTATTATAAGATTTTACCAGATTGGAAAAGAGATTTGCAAGAAAATTGAGAAATGCCTCGTTAAACTTTAACTTTATCTAAACTTCTGAGGAGATCATCAAATTTTAGTGCGGGGTCTATTTGTCTGATTTCTTCTGCCAGTTTAATAATCTTTTCTTTCAGTTTATCATTGTGAGTCTTCAACCAGAGGGAATAAACATCAAGAAGCGTATCCTCCTTTTCTTTCAAATAATATTTTGCTTCATATTCGCGAAATTCGCGAAGGAAATTAAACCATTCATTAACCGGCAACTGACGATAGAATGACATATTAGCTCCTTTAAAACTTTTAAAATACTTTTATTCTATCCATAATAAGTATAACATGAAATACGTTAGTTGTCAAGGGGAACAAACTGAACCTTTTTTCTCTAATAGGCAAAGGAAAAAACCTTCCATCTCAGAAGTAGGTAAGATTCTTAGACAGTGAGAAACTTCGGGTAAGAAAAATTCCTTTTTCCATTTTTTCAATCCCGGAGCAATATTAGAAAGAGCCAGGTTTATTTTTTTTATGGTTATTTTACCTTTAAATCTTTGCAAA
>JBFWKV010000160.1:0-2809 GCA_050252475.1 Candidatus Omnitrophota bacterium
ACATTATTAGAATTATTAGAAGGGTATCGCAGTGCTACAATAAATGTGGATAGTTATAGAATCACTCCTTCAGCGTTAAATGGAGAAATTGAAATTGCTTTACCTGGGATAGGAGAGGAGAATTGGTCGGAGTTAAATATCGGGATAAGGAGGGTAAATTCTGATACAATTAAAATATTGACATCTTTTGATGAGATAGAAATAAAAATTCCTCCCGTTGGGGGAGAGATAAAGTTAGCAGAGCAGGCTATTTTTATAAGAAGAAGAGACAAAAATACCCTTGAGATACGCATAAGTCCCGGGATGGTGAACCTTGACTTAGGTAGTTTATATCATGACATTCAGCGCTTAAGAAGGGGGGAGACAGTTTATGTTCCGGTTCTGATTGATAACCATCGGGGGATAATGAATGAGGAGGTGCGAACTGCACTTATTGAGACACTTCAGGAAATGGGAGAAACCGTAAGAAGTATCAACGGAAGGGATATGATATATCTTTCTGTCATACCTGCTACGGAAAATGCTCTCAGAGAAAATTACAGCGGAAGAAGGCTTTGGTTAGATGTTAAAACGGGGGAAGTTTTTTATGAGATAGAACCCTCTCAATATGATTTAATTTTTGTAAGTGGAGAACTTACTCTTCATCACAAGAAAATCAATCCTCTATATAGTTTAACTGTTTTTGTAGATGCGGATTTTCGTGCTCGGGAGGAGAGGTTAATCAGGGAACATCTCTTCTTGGGCTTCTACGATCAGATGACCGTTGAGGAATTAAGGGAATATCTGAGATGGCAGAGGGTTGTTCTGGAGGATGAGTTTTTATTTAGGGATCGCACATATGCAGATTATCTTGTTTTGAACCATCTTGTGCCTACGGAAGATTTTCTTAGGGAGTATTATGGGATGAGTTTAGGCGAACGTATTGAATATGTACAAAGAGTTGCTGATAAAGAAAGAGAAAGAAATCCCTGGAAAATATTAGAGAATTATGTTCTTCCGGTGATTGCCCAGGAGAGTATCTTAAGAACCGCGCTTAATTTTATTCTTGAAACACACCAAAAAAATCCCTATTTAAATAAAGAATATTTTCTGGAGATGTGCAGAAAAAAAGAAGCGCCGTTTGATAGACTTCAAGATGATGAATTTTTGATTCTTTTAAAACTTATTGAGAGCTTGGATTAGATCTATTACTTCGGCTAATTCTTTTTTAGAAAACTCTATCTGAGCAATATCATAAAATTTTTTGACATGAATTTGTGGCGAGAGAAAAGTTGAAAATCATTTATGGTGGATTTATACCACGTTCCTGGAGGATTCTTGCCCAGATTTCCTGCTGGTATTGGGAGAAGAGTTGATAGAATTTGTTTTCTAAAATTTCTCTTTCCCTTATCTCTTTTTCGGAAGGTTTTAAGACAGGTTGCATCAGTTGAAAGGTTATAATTAATAAATCATATTTGTAGCCTAAAACTTCGCGCATTCGGGGCTCTTCTCTTTCTAAATACTCTTTTAGTTTCTGATAGTCAATATGAATTGCATCGTAATCTATCAACCAGCCATCTTCGTGAGTTTCCTGATTATAATTGGGACCTTCAATCCAGTGTTTACCTACGCGTCCATCATCAGACTGTACTATATCCCTATAACAATTTAACCCTACCTTCTGGAGTTTGGCTAAAAATGGCGGTTGGTTTCTTATTTCTCCCGAGCCTTCGTAACCTAACCAGGGGTTATATTCATATCCTCCTGAGGGTGGAGAAGTTTCATGTCCTTCGCGATATTCATAAAAATACCCTGCGGTATCCTCATCTATGCGTGCATGGGGGGTAAGGATATAGGGCACATTACGGGCTAAAACTTCACCGGTTTTCTGCCAGTATTCGTTCAACAGGGCACATAAGAGATGGATTTTGTCCCCACTATGTTTAAACACCACCCAGAAAGATGGGGAGAAGCTAACTCCTTTTAATTCCCTAATTTCTCCAAAACCAACCTGATGGTAATACCATGCTCCGTGTGGCATTTGCTTTCCAGGTTCAAAAAGAGAATAGGCTGGTTCAGAATTTCTTTCACATTCTTGGAATATTTCTTGAGGAGAGATAAATAATAATCGTAGAGGTTTTATCCTGCGATTAATTAAATATGGATAAGTGGCATCAAGAGAAAGCAGGGAACAATTTAGACTTATTCCAATAATAATTAATAGAAATTTATTTTTCATTTTCTCTATATAAATATATAGCATAAGAAATATTGTTCGTCAAGGTTCCCCTCGATAAATTGGGCATATTTTTATTTACAAATGAGGCTCAGTCTTATGTGCATAAAAAACGAGCATTCCCCTTGACGATTTTATGAAAGCGTGTTATATCTTTATATGGATAAAATAAAGGTTTACTTTATTAATTTATATATCAAGATAATAAAGTTTAGCGTATTGGATAAAAAGGTAAAAATAAGGATGCGTGAGAGTAATTTTAGCCGAGGAGAAAGGCAGTTTCTAACCTCCAGTTTAAAGAAATTTAATTCTTTAGAGGAGTCTTTAAGGGAAGCAATCTTGATGCTGGAGGAAAGGTTCAAGAATTTAGATAATGATTTCTTATTTCAAATATTAGAATTAGAGCGTAATAAGCGGAATTAACATTAACTTTCTAAAAAGGAGGAGGTAGCATGAAAGGTTATAAAACAAAATTTTTCTTAGTTTATCTATTAGTGGTTTCTTTTAGTTTCAGTTTTTCTTCTCCAGATTATTCTTATTCTTTACTACGAAGGGTCAGGAGTGATTATCTTTCTGGGGAATATATACCATCCG
>JBFWKV010000161.1:0-2804 GCA_050252475.1 Candidatus Omnitrophota bacterium
GTCGGGAAGCTGTTATTGACCGCTTGAGAGAGATGAAATATTTCATTATTTCAGTTGAGAAGAAAAGTAGCGGTTTGCTTTCCCAGGAAGTTACTTTCTTAAAGAGCATTAAGATAAGAGATCTGGCAATTTTTTACAGACAGTTTGCTACTATGGTTAGTGCTGGCTTAACCTTGGTGAACTGTCTAGAAATTCTATCCAAACAGACTGAAAATAAACTTTTAGCAAAAAAGATTGAAGATATCAAAAAAAAGGTAGAGCAGGGTTCTACCTTAGCTGATGCCTTTGCCAGTCATCCAGAGACCTTTTCCAAGCTTTACACCAATATGATTAAGGCAGGAGAGGTGGGAGGTGTTCTGGATGATATTTTAAATCGAATGGCTACTTTAACAGAAAAAGAGTATGAACTTCGTCAAAAGGTAAAATCAGCCATGACTTACCCCGGATTTGTAATAGGGGCAGCAGTAGTAATGGCTATCTTTATGTTAGCCTTTATTCTTCCCCAATTTGTGGGGGTGTTCCAGCAATTCGGAGGCGATCTCCCCTTTTTAACCAGAATGTTAGTTATCTTTACTGAAATTTTTAACCGCTACTGGTATATCTTTTTTGCTGTGGTATTATTATTGATTTTTTTATTTATTTCCTACAACCGTACCAAGCAAGGTCATAAGAATATTGACCGCCTGAAATTAAAGATACCAATATTTGGCAACTTGATCCTTAAGACCTGCATTAACCGTTTTACTAGGACTCTGGGCACCTTAATCCGAAGTGGTGTTCCTATCATTCAATCCTTAAAAATTTCTGCTGAATCGGTGGGTAATGATATTATTGCTGAGGCAGTAATACAAGCAGCAGATCGGATTAAAGAAGGACAAAGTATTTCCACACCATTAGAAGAAAGTAAAGTTTTTCCGCCCATGGTCACCCAGATGATCCTGGTTGGAGAGGAGAGTGGAGAGCTGGAAACTATGTTATTGAATGTTGCTCAATTTTATGATCAAGAAGTTGATCGGGCTGTTGAGCAGCTAACCTCGGTGATTGAACCGATTTTAATGGCTGTGGTGGCAGTGGGAGTAGGTGTGATGGTAATTGCTATGTATCTACCTATCTTTAGCATGGTTAATTTAATTCAGTAAAGTAGAAGAAAAGAGGTATTAATAGTTGAATAAAAATAAAGTAGAAACAGAAAATTATGACTCTCATAGTAACCATAATAGAGAAAACATTGAAGAACATCTGGATTTTTTAAGAGAGGTCGTTACCGAGTTTCAAAATTCTGGAGAACCAGAGGAAGAGCTTTTAGAGGCTGGTTATATTGGGCTGTTAAATGCAGTAAATTTATACCAGGAACAACAAAATATCACCTTTCAGGAATATGCCAGATATCTAATCTCTGGTGAAATCCGCCATTATATCAGGGAAAAACACCGAAAAATAAAAGTCCCCGACTGGTTATCTTTGATGATGAATAAATTATTAAATCAGATGTTAACTTCCTATAGAAGACAATATCATAAATTTCCAGATTTTAGCGAACTTTCGGAAATGCTGGGATTGTCCCCGGAAATTCTCAAGGAAGCCTTAAAAGCACGTGAGGCAGTTCAAGAGGTATCCATTGACCAAAAGAGAAGAAATGAAGTTGATATTAAAGAACCTATTGAGGTGTCTAAAATAAGAAGAGAAATGAAAAAGAGAGGACATGGAAAGTAACGGTAGAGTTTTAGATAAAATAAGTAATCAAACCATCAATAATTATAAGCCATTGGTTAAATCCATTGCCCGCAAATATATTAATTCTGGAGAGCCTATAGAAGATTTAGAGCAGATTGCCTATTTAGGTTTGCTCAATGCCTTTCAACTATTCAATGAAAAAAAGGGTGTTAAATTTGAAACCTATGCTACCTGGCTTATTAATGGGGAAATACGCCACTATATTCGAGACAGACATGCGGTAGTGAAAGTTCCTCATTGGATTAAGGAATTTAACAAAAAAATTGATAAATACATTGAAAAATATCTGACGGAAAACCATCGCTTTCCTTCTCTTGGCGAAATTAGTGATTATTTTAATGTTACCGAAAAGGGCATTAGAGAGATACTAAAAGGCAGAGATACAGTGCAGGTTGTTTCTTTAGATAGTAAAAGAAGAAATAATATCCTAGATAGTATTCCCATTTTAGAACAGATTAAAAGTAAAGAATATCGTTCTTTTCAATTGCCTATTGAGGATATTATCCAGTTAAAAAATGCCCTTAATTCCCTTAAAAAAGTCCAAAAAGAGGTTATTTATTATCTTTTCTTCAAAGACCTCACTCAAACCAGTACTGCCAGGAAATTAGGAATAACTCAAAGACAGGTTTCCCGTATCAAGCAAGAAGCTATAGATGAATTGAGAAAAAATCTAAAAGTATAAAAGGAGCCCATAAAGATGTTAGGGAAGAAGATAGTAGTCAAATACCATGATGGTAACATCATAAAAGGATATACTACTGATTTCGATCCCAGTAGAGATTTTTTTCATATTTATCCCATTAAGGAAAGTTTAAATATTGTTCAAGAAGAGAGCGTTGAAATTAAACTAAATTCCATTAAAGCCGTCTTTTTTGTAAAGAGCTTTGAAGGTAATAAGAATTACAAAAAAGTTAGAACTTTTGAAGGTTATCCTTCTGGCCCGCCATCCCAGCGTAAAATTATAGTAATCTTTAAGGATGGAGAGAATTTTTATGGCACTACCCATAGTTATGATCCTGAACGTACTGGTTTTTTTGTCTACCCTATTGATGAACAGGATAATAATGATC
>JBFWKV010000162.1:0-2774 GCA_050252475.1 Candidatus Omnitrophota bacterium
ATAAGGCAAAACTTAGAAAAATAGTATTTCTCGCGGGCACATAAGTACTGGGAATTATCCGTGGCTGTTTTTCACCTCTGGGTAAGCCGGGGAGAATGGCAATTTTCTTATCCAGAAGACTTGAACCCTTCCAGGGTAATTTTATCTTGATTATTTTATAAGAAACTCTGGCAAATTTAGCAATGCGCTTAGCAGATTCTATTTCTCTCTTATGCCTTTGTCCATAATCAAATATAAGACAGAAACATTTAATCCCTTTTTTCTTTGCCCAGAATAAAGATGTGGAGGAATCCACCCCTCCACTTAATAAAACAACCGCTTTTCTCACTTTTATTTCCTAATTATTAAAATGAAGAGAATCCCTTACCCCCACGAATTATCTATAATATGTCGCTGAGGAGGTATCGGTTTCCCAGACAGTTATTTTTTTTAATCTGCATTTCCTCATTTGCAGATGTTTGTTTAATCTAACAAAAATAAATTTGGCAATATTCTCGGAGGTAGGATTAATTTTCTTAAAATAGGGGACTTCATTAATGACTTTATGGTCTAATTCCTCCAGGACCATTTTTAAACATTTTTTCAATTCTCCAAAATCTAACAATAATCCATTTTTCTCCAAAGTCCTCCCTACCACCAATGCTCTCACCCGCCAGTTATGCCCGTGCAGGGCTTCACATTTGCCTTTATAATTGCGCAAATAATGGGCAGAGCTGAAAGAATGTTCTACTTCTACAGCAAACATTTTATATTTTTATCTCATATACAGGTTCTAATTTTCTATTCAAAAACCTCTTACCTATCTCATGAAAATTACTCGATTTATCGGTAACATAACAGACCAAGGGGGAGGGTTTCCTTCTTTCTTTACAAAGCAACCCTTTCTCTTTTAACAATTCCTTAACCTCTAACGCTACCTCCTTCGCAGAGTCAATAAGTCTAACCTTCTCTCCCATAATCTTACTTATTATCTTCTTAAGCAAAGGATAGTGGGTACAGGCAAGAATAAGAGTATCGATTTCTTTTTCTTTTAAAGGTGCTAAATAATTTTTAGCTACATTATAGACTATGTCTCCCTCAAACCATCCTTCTTCCACCAGAGGAACAAATAGAGGACAACTCTGGGGAAATACTTTTGTAGCGGGATCTATGCGATAAATTTCTTTTTCGTATGCAGTGCTTGAGATGGTTGCTCTTGTGCCGATTACTCCAATACGCTTATTTTTCGTCAGGCGAATAGCTTCCTTAACCGCCGGATTAACCACCCCTATAATGGGAACGCGAAAATATTGCTTTATTACCGGCAAGGCAATACTGGAAGCAGTATTACAGGCAAGCACTACTAATTTTACATTCTGCTTAAGAAGAAATATTATATTTTCCAGCGTGAATCTTATTACCGTCTCTTTAGATTTATTGCCATAAGGAACCCGTGCGGTATCACCGAAATATATAAAATTCTCATCCGGTAAAACCCGAAGTAACTCTTTTACCACGGTAAGCCCGCCTACCCCGGAATCAAAAACGCCAATAGGTTGATAATTCTTGTCCATCCCGCTTCCCTGTCTTTTTATATTTCCTCAACGTGTGAAACCATCGGTACGTTCATACTCTTCTTTATAAGTAAGAATCCCCTCTCCAATAGCCTGGGCAATCTCCTGACTGTAATACGGATTAGACAATCTTTGACTCTCTGTTCGATTGGATATAAAACCTGTTTCTATTAAAATTGCGGGCATATTTACTCCCTTCAAAACATAGAAATTTGCTCCTTTTATACCACGATTATTTAACCAATCAATCCTATCTATTTTATTACTTATATGATTAGCCAAACGTATTGCCTGAGCACGGTTCTGAGTCTGAATAATATCCCATAAAGTAGCCGCTAAAGCAGTATTTTCTGTATTAAAAGGTCCCTCCTCAAATTCTAAAACCGCATTCTCTAACTTTGCTAAAACTTTGCTCGATTCATCCATACGGTCAGAAAGATAATACACCTCAAACCCTCTTGCTTCTCTCTGACGGGAACTATTGGCATGAATGCTTAAAAAAAGGTCTGCTTTCTTCTTATTGGCAAGATGGGCTCTTCGCCAAAGAGAAATAAATCTATCATCGTTTCGGGTAAGTATCACTTCTATACCCCTCTCTTCAAGGTACCTTTTTAATCTTCTGGCAATGTCTAAAACTACATCTTTTTCTTTTATCCCCCCTCTTCCCACTGCACCCGGGTCTTTTCCTCCGTGTCCGGGATCAATAACTATCCGCCTTATTTTATAAACACCCGGTGGTAATCTTGCAGGAACAGGTGGATAGAGTATTTTAGAAACCTCATCTACTAAACTATAAGGTATAGCTACCTCATTATTATAAATTTTTACTTTATCTTTTAAATCTATCCTTCTCTTATTAATCAACCCTATAGAGGAACCAAAAGCTAAATCAACCTTCACTCCCTCTCGATACAAAACAAGTTTCTTCCCCAAAGTATCCCAGTCCCAGACAAAATCATATAACCGGCAAAAATCTTTTAGATAAACATAATCGCTCTTCCCTATACGGAAAGTTTTTCCCGCAAGTAAATTCGTTTCTCTAATCTCTGTGGGACGGCGAGGATAAGTAGCACAACCGGATAAAAGACAGAAGTTCAGTATCAGATACCCAATACCCAATAAAAGATAATTTTTCTTCAATTTTAAACTGAAATTAATTGGAGGTGGCGGGAATCGAACCCGCGTCCTTAAGTCTTCTTTCCTAAGGTACTACATGCTTAG
>JBFWKV010000163.1:0-2767 GCA_050252475.1 Candidatus Omnitrophota bacterium
GAAGTTATTGCGTTAGGGAAAAATAGTATAATCTTAAAAGGAGATTGGCTAAACATTCCTATTTCCCAGAGTTGGAGGATAGAACTTAGTAAAGAAAATCACATCATCTGGAATGTAGAGGTGGAGATTTATGAAGAATTAGATTTAGAGATAGAGCAGGCAAATCTAATGCTTTCAAAAGAATATAAAAATTGGACAATTCCCGGGATAGGAATAGGTATTAACGATTTTCCTGAGGAATTTACTCAGGATTACGATATTCTTCCCTATCGATGCTGGTATGGAATACCTAAAAAGGAAGGAATTATGGCAACAGGTAATAATCTTCCCAACATAATCTTTAGACCAGAATCAGAAAGTGTTTCTTTAAAGGCGATTGTGGAAAATACAGATTATCTTTATCAGGCAAGATTATTCCAATATCAAAGATCAAATATGGGTAAGTTATTTCCCCATAAATATCGTTTTTTTTCCGGGATAATTGAGATAAAACCCCATGACAAACTTTGAAAAGTTTCTCAGACATTATAGAGAATACGGATTATTCTATGCCTTATGGCGAGGATTAAAGTATCTGTTATTTTTACTCAGGAGGCCAATGTTTCAAGAACATATTAGGGAATCAGTGCCTCTTTTTAGCCTGACCAGAGGAAAAATTAGAATTTCCGTTTATAATTTTGGAGTGAAGATATATTGGGATAATAATGAGATTACCCAAGGTATAGGCTTAAATTCTGCCATAAATACCTTGGGTTTATGGACAGATTCTTCCAAGGCAGTTTGGCAGATAATAGATAAAAACGAAACTGGATTTAGAATTCAAATCAGTTTTTCGGAATTACCTGTTATTGAGACCTGGAGTTTGGAAATAGAAAGTGAGAACGAAATTAGCTGGCAGGTTGAAGTATCACCCGAAGAAGATATCTATGTTGATGAATTTCGTTTTGTTTTATTAGTTTCTCCTTATTACAAGACATGGTTTAGTGGATACCAGGAGGGTGATTTTCCGCGTATTTCTGGCTGGCAGGATATGCCAGTAAGTGATACTTCTTCTCGCAAAATAGGAGTAAGATTTCCTGTTGATGGATTGTTTCTACCTTCTGTACTTTTAGATTTTGAAGACAGTGGTGAATTAGAAGTTATTCCTCTAATCCAAAATTCACCTCCCGAGATAAATGCCCGTATAATAGGAGCTAAAATAATAGGCAGTAAAGGAAATAGTTGGTATTCAACAGGTAGTGAATATCAGTTGTTTTCGGCTAAAATTTGTTTATTTGATTCGGATAGAGGTTTAGATAAAGAGTTAGAAATGATGCGTCAGACTCATCTTAGAAATCTCTATAAATATTCTTTACATAGTAAAACTAAAAAGAAGGTCCTTTTAGTTAATCTACCCTGGCAGATAGAGAATAAATGGGGTGTGCGTGCAGGTTCTCGCTGGCCACATATAAAAGATGAAACCGAAGGAAATTATTTACCCTTTCCTTTCTTTCTTGCCTATGCTACATCTCTTTTACAAGAAAATGGAATTGAGGCTTATTTAATTGATGCGATTGCTGAACAGATACCTGAAGATAAATTTGTTGAAAGGATTAAGGACTTAGACTTCGATTATCTCCTCGCTGAGACTTCTATACCTTCATTCTACAATGACTTAAAGATTTTGGAAAGGGTTCATGAAGAAGGAGTATCTATAATTCTTTGCGGACCTAATGCGTTAATATATGAACCTCAATTCTTAAAAGAACACCGGTTTATTGATTTTGTTTTATATGGAGAATATGAATTCAGTTTATTAGAGTTAATAAAATCTCTTCAAGAAAATAAAGATTTATCTAAAATAAGAGGTTTAATTTATCGATCTGATAATGAAATCATTAAAAATCCAGGAAGAGAACCTTTTGATATAAATCTCCTTCCTTGGCCTCATAGAGAGACTTTACCTATGGATAAATACTGGGATTTGCCAGGAAACATTCCTTATCCTTCGGTGCAGATACTTGCTTCAAGGGGATGTCCCTTTGGTTGCAATTTCTGTCTCTGGCCTCAGGTAATGTATCAGGGTAATCATTACAGGGTACGCGATATAGAGGATGTAGTTGATGAGATGGAATATCTGGTTAGAGAAAAGGGATTTAAATCCGTTTATTTTGATGATGATACTTTTAATATTGGAAAAGAAAGAATGTTAAGATTCTGTAAAGAGATAAAAGATAGAAATTTGCAGAATGTTCCTTGGGCAATAATGGCCAGACCAGATTTAATGGATGCAGAGATTTTGGAAAATATGAAATCTGCAGGACTGTGGGCGATAAAATATGGAGTAGAAACTTTCTCTAAAGAATTAAATGAAAGTTGCTACAAAAGAATGGATATAGAAAGAGCAACGAAGATGATTAAATTAACAAAGGAATTAGGGATTAAGATTCATCTTACTTTCTGCTTTGGACTTGAAGGAGAGACAGAGGAAACCATTAATAGAACCATAGATTATGCTTTGAAATTAGACCCCGAATCAGTTCAGTTTTCTGTTCTCACTCCTTTTCCTGGAACATCTCTATTTGAAATCCTGGAAAAAGAAGGAAGGATCTTAATTTATGATTGGGCTAAGTACGATGGCAATTATCATTGTGTATTTAGGCCTGCTTATCTTACTCCTGAAGAAATAGTAAAGGCTAGAAATAGAGCCTATCTTGTTTGGGGAGAGCATTTAAGGAGGAAGCGGCGTTTAAAAGGTGATATAGAGAGATTCAAAAAATATTTGAGA
>JBFWKV010000164.1:0-2759 GCA_050252475.1 Candidatus Omnitrophota bacterium
GATGGATTTGTTGATGACCTTATTAACCTGAAAAAGAAAATAAAAATATGTCAGAATTGTTTTAATCTCTCTGAAGATAATATCTGCAATATCTGTAAAGATACAACAAGAGAAAATGTAATATGTGTTGTAGAAAATGTTAAAGACCTGGTAATTTTTGAGAAATCATCCTTTAAAGGGAAATACCATGTTTTATGGGGAAGAATTTCTTTCCTTGATAAAACAGGACCATATAACTTAAAAATTCCACAACTTATTGAAAGAGTTCAAAAAGAAAAGACAAAAGAAGTTATAATTGCAACAAGCACAACAAAAGAAGGAGAAGAAACAGCCAATTACATATCTGAAAGCCTTAAAAAAATAAATATCCCGCATTCAAGAATTGCTTATGGACTACCAGATGGAGCAGAAATTGAATATGTAGACCTTCAAACAATAAAAAAATCTATTGAGGGAAGAAGGGGACTTTAATGTTCTGTTTAATTTACAAATTTTGTTGTTTTTTAGGTATTCATTTACCTTTAAAAGTTGATTATTTTATTGCTGAGCAAATCGCAAGGTTAAGGTATACTTTTAACCCGTCTTTAAGAAAAGTTGTAAGAAATAATATAAGAAAAACATTGGTATATAAAAAGAAAAAACTTGGGATTAACTATGAAAGTTATGATGTTATAAAAATAACAAAACAAGCATATTTAAATTTTGCAAGATATATGACTGATTTTTTCAATATACCAAAATGGGATATAAATATTGTTAGAAGAAAAGTTATCTTAGAAAAATTTGATCTTCTTGATAAATGTCTTGAAAAAGGTAAAGGGGTTATTGCTTTAACTGCTCATATTGGAAACTGGGAACTTGCTGGGATTGTTGCTTCAATTCTTGGATATAAAGTCAGTGCTATTGCAATTCCTTATTTATCTCCTTCTGTGACAAAAATTTATGTTGAAAGGAGAAAAGATAAAGGAGTAGATGTAATACTTACAGGAAGTACCCCAAAACATATAATAAAAGCATTAAGAGAAAACAGAGTTCTTGCAATACTTGGAGATAGACCATTTACAGAAAAAGGAATAGAAGTAAAATTTATGGGTGAAAATGTTCTATTTCCAAGAGGACCTGCAACTTTATCAATCACAACAAAAGCAGAATATATTGCGGGTTTTTTAATTATGGAAGAGGAAAATTATAGAATGTTTTTCAGAGAAATAGAAAAGCCTCCTTCACATTTTACAGAAGAAGAGAAAATTAAATTCCTCACTCAAAAAGGGGCAAATATAATTGAAGAACTTATTCTTGCCTATCCATCTCAATGGCTTAACTTTTCAAATGTCTGGGATAAATAAATTTCTTTTGTAAAAAAGTTGCACTAATATCTATAAATCAGTGATATTTAAAGAGATATAGCAATATTAAGGTTGGGAGTAAAAATTTAGTATAATGGTAATGTCTATTTTTTCCCCAAGATAGACGCTTCTTTTGAAAAAAGCTTTGTAGACATAGTAATAGCAAGAGAAAAAGAAAAAGATAAAAAACGATTTCTTACCAATCCACAGGATCCAATAGGAAAGCATATGGACAATTTTTTAGAATGTAATTTTAGGAATTTTTAGTGCTTTTAGTATTTTTTTCTGCTTTTCTTCTATTGGTGTAATTCCTTTTTTAACTGGGGTATTATCTACCAAAACATCTCCTAATTTAATTGAACTCAAGTCCTTTAATATCCAGTTTGCATTGCAAGCAAAGTCATTATAATCTTTTCCGAGGGCTCGCCCGTAGGGTCCTCGCTATTGGCTATGGATCCCTCTGGGCGTAGCCCCTACGGGCGAGCCTGCGGACTTACGCCCGAGGGATCCTGCGGATAATCTGTATTCTATTGTTGTCATAAGAAGATATGAGAGAATACAAATATAGATATGTCCACGAACATTCTCATCTCTATGGTGGTTAATTGGTCTAATTTTTATAACATCTTTCAAACATCTAAATGCTCTCTCTATTCTTTCTAAATTTTTATAAGTTGATATAATATCTCTTGCATCTAATGGGATTACATTAGTTTTTATTACTGTTATCCCATCAAAAACTTTATCCTCTATTACTTTTTCTCTGTTAATTCGATATCTAAAACTCCCTTCCCCTCTTAATTCCTTGTCTACTTCTACTTTTATATATTTCTTTACTGATGAAAATTTCTTGAATGTTTCTCCTAACTTAATTAAAACTATATCTCTGGATACTATTTCTCTTTTCCTTATCATCTCTTTGAGCTCTACCAACCTCTCTTCTAATCCACTTAAATTCCTCTCTCTTGTCTCTTGTTCCTTCTTTCTCCTGTCAGTGTTCAAATAAACTACATACTTCTCTCCCTCTTCGGTTATTTCTCTTATGTATTTATTCTCTTCTATCTTTTCCATTGTCTTTTCTGATATCTTAAATTTTACTACCTTTTTACACTCTATATTCCTCATACCTATAATGTATTTATAATTTGCCTCTACAATATGAGTAATATTCCCTTTGCTCATCAACCCCCTGTCTCCTATCAATATTATATCTTCTATTTTTGCCTTTTCCTTCAAATTATCTATCTGAACTTTTAATGTGCTTTTATCTGAGGTATTGCCAGGAAATATCTCTACCCATAACGGAAATCCATACTTGTCTATTACTAACCCTATTACTATTTGTTTCTTATCTGACCTTTTATCCCGTGAATATCCAAAACTCGCTAATACACATAACTTACTACTCTCAAA
>JBFWKV010000165.1:0-2755 GCA_050252475.1 Candidatus Omnitrophota bacterium
AAATCGGAAAATTATCTTCTCTTGGAGAAGACCAAGAAGCTTGAGAATCAACTTTCTATTCTAAACGATGAGAAAATAGAATTGGAACGAAAATTATCATCTTTGAATGAGTTGAGAAAAGCCTTGAAAGAATTAAAGTTAAAAGCGCGTCGACAGAAAGAAGAAGAGACAAGAAGAAGAAATGCCGAAGGATTACTTCTGGGGAATCGTGGTTATCTTGTAAGAGATGGTAAACCAACCTTTAATCCCAGGTATATTATTCATGTTTTCCCTCCAGAACAAGTCCAGGAATAAAAAAATAGCCGTTTTTTCATCAGGTCATCTGATAAAGAAGGATTTTTTTTATTATTTTAAAGATTGGGAAAATCTTCCCGTTATTGCTTTTTTCTCAAATCGCAAGATAGATTTTTCCCGGGAGAAAAATCGTGAATATCTATGTAGGATTCTGGGGATAGAGAGAAAAAGTTTAGTTCTCCCTGAACAGAAACACGGGGGTAAGGTGGGGTTAGTAAATTTTAAGAATATAAACAATAGTTTTTCTACCGATGCTCTGGTGACACAAGAGTCGGGTATGGCACTAGCAGTTCTTACTGCTGATTGTTTCCCTATTTTTTTGTATGACCCTGTAAAAAATGCTATTGGAATAGTCCATGCGGGATGGCGAGGTACCAAAGAGAGAATTCTTGAAAATACAATTGTGGAGATGCAAAATAGATTTTCTACAAGTCCTCTTTATCTTAAAGTTGCCTTTGGGCCGGGGATAAGGTCGTGTTGTTATGAAGTGGGAGAAGATTTATTTGAATATTTTCCTGAATTTATTGTGGAAAGAGACAAGCGATTTTTTCTGGATTTAGAAGAAGCCAATTTTAGACAGTTACAATCGTTAGGGATAAAAAGAGAAAACATTATTATCCCCGCGATTTGTACTGCTTGCCAGAATGAAGAATTCTTTTCTTATCGTAGAGAAGGGGAAAAAGCAGGTAGAAATATTTCCGTGATTATGATAAAGAATTAGATTTATTATGAAAATAAAATTTTTAGGCGGGGTTAAGACAGTTACAGGTTCTCATCATTTTATAGAAGTAAAAGGAAAGAGTTTTCTTTTAGATTGTGGTTTGTTTCAGGGAAAGCGTCAGGAAGCTCGTTTAATTAACGAGAATCCTAATCTGGATTTATATAAACTCGATGCAATTGTTCTCTCACACGCCCATATTGACCATAGTGGAAATCTTCCTACTTTCGCAAAATTAGGATTTAAGAATCATGTTTATTCTACACTGGCTACTTATGATTTATCCAATGCAATGTTGAGAGATTCAGCCTATATTCAGGAGAAAGATACAGAATTCTTGAACAAAAAATTGAAAAAAAAGAAAAAACCCTTACTTGAGCCATTATACACAATTGAAGATGCAGAGAGAGCTTTAGATCTTTTTATTGGTATAGGTTATCATAAAGTTTTCAGTTTAAGCCAGGAAGTGAAAGTAGAATTTTTTGATGCAGGACATGTTTTGGGTTCTTCGTTGATACTCCTTGAGGTTACCGAAGATACGTTTCGTCCAAAACGAATTGGTTATATTGTGGATTTAGGGAGGAAGAATCTACCATTTTTGAAAGACCCAGAATTTATCCCTGATCTGGATTATATGATTATTGAATCCACTTATGGCAATCGTATACATAGTGAATTTAGTGAGGTAAAAAGAGAACTAGCCGAATTAATAAACCGCACTTTTAGAAGAAAAGGGAAAATAATCATTCCTGCTTTTGCTCTGGAGCGGACTCAGGAGATTATCTGGTGTTTGAATGATCTGTGGAATAAAGGATTGATACCCGCTATACCTGTTTATGTTGATAGCCCATTGGCGATAAACATTACCGAAATTTTTCGTCTCTATCCCGATTGTTTTGATACCAGAACTAAAAATATGCTTTTGATGGGACATGACCCCTTTGGCTTTGAAAATGTTATCTATGTACGGTCTAAAGAAGCATCACAGGCTCTCAATACTTTAAAAAAGCCCGCTATAATTATTTCTGCTTCAGGAATGTGTGAAAACGGAAGAATTCTTCACCATTTAAGACACAACATTGAAAATCCAAAAAATACTATTTTAATTGTAGGATATATGGCACAAGATACTTTGGGAAGAAAGATAGTGGAGAAAGAAAAAAAGGTAAAAATCTTTGGGGAGGAATATAGACTGAAAGCTGAGGTAGAAGTGATGAATGCCTTCAGTGGACATGCGGATAGAAATGATTTACTCAATTATGTAAAAAAAGCTAAAGGTTCGGTGAGAAAAGTATTTGTAGTGCATGGAGACCCTGACCAATCAGAAGCCTTGGCAGAGGGAATAAGGGAATTAGAAATAGATGCGTATGTCCCTGATGTAGGGGATGAAGTAGAATTATAGATTAGCAGTAGTGGAGGATTTTTGAGATGAAAGCGGTTATTCAAAGAGTAAAAGAAGCAAGAGTTGATATAGGAAATAATTCCATCTCTCAGATTGGGAAAGGGATTCTGGTCTTTTTAGGGATAGAGAGAGAGGATACTTTAGAGAAGGCAGAAAAACTTGCTAAAAAAATTTCTGAATTAAGGATATTTGAAGATACTCAGGGGAAAATGAATTTATCCATAAGAGATATGCAGGGAGAATTATTGATAGTTTCTCAGTTTACTTTATGTGCAGATTGCTGGGATGGGCGCAGACCTTCCTATGACCCATGTGCTGAGCCACAAAAGGCTGAAGAGCTC
>JBFWKV010000166.1:0-2752 GCA_050252475.1 Candidatus Omnitrophota bacterium
CTTTTTTTAATAGGTCATAAAGAACGAGGTCTAAATTTGAATTTGTCTTACTTGAACCGTGATAATTAAAGTTAATTCTTCTTTCTTTAAGACATATTTCACTCATTATTCCTGTTTCTCTTGCCCAGGGATTAAATGAAGCAGCACCTCCAATATTTACCCTTATTTCAGAAGATGCATTTCCTCCAAAAACAGGTCTATCCTGAATTATTGCTGTTTTTACTCCATATCTCGCACTTGAAACTGCTGCACAAACACCTGCAAGTCCTCCACCACATACAACAAGTTCATATTTCTTATTATTCATTTTTTATCCCCTTTTTAATATTATAAGACAATAAAAGAAAAAATAAAAATATCTTTCTTTTATTCTAAAATTCTGACATAAGGAAATTTAAAAAACAAAACATCTTATTCTCATTAAAAGTTATTCTAAAAATTAAGTTGAATATTTTTAAAACATCAAAAAAATTATAAAATATTTTTTAAGATATCCTTCTTTTTTTATTTATCATACCAACAAATAAGTTTAAAAACCAAATAACAAAATATCCCTATCAGTTAATATTTATCTTAATATATTCTTTATATTTCTTTTACCACAATAGAAATGGGGGAGAATGTAATCCTTTTCCTTTCCAACCCAACCATTCTAATATTTCCTCTACATCAAAAACACCAAAATATGGCCAACTATAAATTATTACCCCAGGATATATTATCCTTCTGTGTAATCTTCTTAATCCTAAATATGCAATTCTATCCCCTTTCTTGGTTTTATAACAACTAATATAATTAAACATCATAAGTGTAAAAAGAGTATGTAAATAAATCCCATTGAATTTTCTTGAAGGAAATTTGTTTATCTTATATCCTTGTTTGAGTTCTCTATATCCTTCATTTTCTATATATTGTCTCTTCTTATAAAGATAAATTGCTAATAAGGGTGTAAACTTTTTGCCAAATTTTTGAGAAGATAGAAAAGTTATAGGACTTTGTATTTGTTTTCCTTTATATTTTGTTATTACTCCGCCTGATATTGGATGGGTCTGTAAATTCTTATCTTTTTTATATAATTTTTTCTTTACATTTTCCTGATGCTTCTTATCTCCATATGTCCAGAACCATTTTAAATTATTAAATCCATATACTTCTGTCTCATCATCTTCTTGATGAAAATAATCATCAGGTATTGGTAAACCATCCTTTTCTCTTTCTTTATAATT
Organism: Candidatus Omnitrophota bacterium; assembly: GCA_050252475.1. Lineage (GTDB taxonomy): Bacteria > Omnitrophota > Gorgyraeia > DTHP01 > DTHP01 > JBFWKV01. The sequence continues at coordinate 1,227 of JBFWKV010000166.1, forward strand.
ATCTGCTTTTTTCTTCAATTCCTTTGTTATATCCATATTCTTTTTGCTATAAATAATAAAGTCAATTTTATATTTATGTTTTAACTGCCATAAATTCTCCCCATCTACAAATCCCCTATCTGCAACTATCCTCTTTATCTTATTCTGCCCAATGTTCTTTATCCCTTGCTCTACCAATGGAATTAAATACTCACTTTCATGATGATTCAACGGCACTAATATCGCTGATACAAATAGTTCTGCTTCATCTCTTTCTTCATTCTCTCTGGCATATTTTAATGTTATTAGTTTATATCCTTTTCTCTTTTTCCTTTCTTTAATTATTTCTCCTGTATTTTCATAATTACTCGCACTATAACTAACATATAACTCTGTCGCATCTACTATATATGTCCCTGTTGGAATAAACTTGTGTTTGGAAAGAAGTGAAAATGAATTGCTAAAAAGTTCCTCTGTCTGTGATGGCACAAAATCTCTAAAAAGTTTCCCTAATGTCGTTATATTAAATGGTAAATGTCTACCTCTATTTCTATTTGAAAACCCCTTCTGGAAATGTACCCCTGTAAACCCTATTAATTCCAATACTGCTCTATCTTTGAACAATTGGTCTTCTATTCTGTTTAACGAGTCCAATTCACATATCACTTTTAAACTATAACAGGAAAGTAAATATACCAACGGTATCATTACCCGCTGTCTACAATCCGGCCTGAAATCAAATAGTGATGGAAAATTTATCTCTACCAGAAAACAAAATAACCCATCAAAATTCCCTAACCCTGTTACACTCGCCTTATCATACTCTTTCTTCATAAAACATTCCTTTACTATTTCACTGTCTTTTTTATAATATGTCCAGTAATTCATCCCTTCTTTTCTTTTATCCATTTCGGTATATTAACTAATTTATCCTTCTGATTCTCTCTTAAAAGTTTATCTATTTCTTTGTTTATTTTGTTTAACCTGGCTAATTTCTCATTATATATCTTATATGTATTTGCTAAACCCTCTATCTTGCTTAATTTATCCTTTGGAATATATCTATGAACTACTTTATCCCCTTGTCTGAAAAAAAGATAATGAAATGGCCCATGTGGATACCCTTTTGTGCATTTACAATTACCCTTTTTGCAATATGTATATTGTTTTGTAATCCAAACTGCCATCTGCTTACCTGTATTTAAAAGATGCACTTCTAATAATTGCCTCTCCTTCCTTAATCTGTAAATTGCCTCCTTTATATTCTCTTTATCCATCCTTCCCCCTTATTCGTAAGTTTCTTTTATTTATTATATCTTATGATTTTACTAAATAAAAATATCTCTGTCAAATTTCGGTTTTTTTAATAGGTGTGATATGATAAAAAACAACAGCAATAAGACATTTTAAACAGTTAATCCTTATGTCAGAATTTTAGAGAAAATCTTTAATTTTATTTATTAAAATGATAAAATATAACTATGGGAAAAAAACTAATTATTTTAATTTTCTATTTCGCTTTTATACCCTCAATTTTTTGTTTAAGT
>JBFWKV010000167.1:0-2748 GCA_050252475.1 Candidatus Omnitrophota bacterium
AATGTACTTTTTGCATTCTAAGATAAATAATTTTACTTGATTAAAAGTATTTTCTTTAAATTCCGATTTACATATTTTAGCATAATTTTCTTCGTTGTCCGCATTCAAAGATACGGAAACCTCATCAATCAATCCTTTCAACTCAGGGACGATGTTTCTTTTATAAATTAAATTTCCCTGACCATTGGTGTTAAGCCGTATGTGGATATTGTTTCTTTCTTTTAGATATTTTGCCACTCTCTTTACTATATCCAGTCTTAAAAGGGGTTCCCCATAACCACAGAAAACCACTTCTCTGTATTTCTTAAAATCTGCCTCTTCCAGTTCCTTAATAATCTCTTCAAAAGAGGGTTCATTTTTTAATCTCAAATTGTGCCCCTTCACATAATCAGTATAGAAACGTACACAGAAGGAGCAATTGTTTGTGCAACGGTTGGTGATGTTTAGATATAAAGAATTTCTTATAGGATAGGCTATCTTTGGCCTATCCTCAAAAGGGAGTTTAAATAACTGGCAGGCATTCAGACTGGTTATCCGTATTACATCATCTTCGCTTAATCCCTTTAATTCAGCAAGTGTCTTTACCAGATAGCTTAAATAAGCAGGTTCATTACGCATCCCTCTCTTTTCCTGGGGAGGAAGAAATGGAGAATCTGTCTCAAGAAGAATTCTTTCTATAGGGGTTTCTTTTACCAATTCCCTGAGATTTTCAGCATTGGGATAAGTTATATTGGCAGTAAAGGAAACATAAAAACCTAAATCTAAAACCTCTTTTAAAAAATCCTTATCCCCAGAAAAACAATGAAAAACCCCTTTTAGAGAACCTTTTTTATTTTTAAGCATTTCCAAAATTTCTTTCTGAGCATTCCGACAGTGGATAATCAGCGGAAGGGTCAATTCTTGAGATAATTCAAGAAATTGGTTAAATATTTCTATCTGAATTTCGCGGGGAGAAAGATTCTTATAAAAATCAAGTCCAATCTCACCAATTGCCACCACTTTTTTATTCCCCTTAGCCAGATTTCTAATTCTCTCTAAGACAGTTTCATCCACATCCTTTGCATAATGAGGATGGATTCCTAAGGCGGTATAAATCTGAGGATAGGTATTGGCTAATTCTAGGCTCTTTAAATTGGAGGTATAATCAGAGGCGATGTTGATAAGATATTTTATCCCAACATCTTCTGCCCGCTTCAATACCTCTTCTCTGTCTTTGTCAAATTCTGGAAAATCTAAATGACAATGAGTATCTACTAACATGGCAATTTATGTAATTTATGGAAGATGGAACAATTATAACAGAGGAAGGATGTAGTTGTAAATAAATTAACCTTCAGAAATTTCTTTTCTTATGCTTGCCTGCCGGCAGGCATCAGGATAGGGTTTGATAAAGGAACAAGTTAAAAGATAGGAAATCCCCGCACAGCGGAAACAGTATCTTTCATATTCACAATCTCGGCAATCCTTCAAATCTCTGATTTTTGTTTTTCTTAACAATTTAAATTCTTTGCCATTTAACCAGATATCTTTTATGCTTCTATTATCACTCAGTCTATTCTTTGTTCTAATTTGCACACAGGGATTTACCTCACCATATGGAGTAATATTGATTGAACTTATGCCTGAACCACAGAGATTAGAATTAAGCCTTGATTTTCTAAAATATCTTTTCTCTTTTATTTTTCTCTTTAGAAATCTCTTTTCTTCTTTCATATACCACTTCAGTTGTTCATCTGTAGGTAAATAATTTAATGGTCTCAAATCTCCATCATCGCAGGGAGAAATTGCCAAACCTCCACCCACACCCCGCATCATAATCTTTAAATCCTTTTCTACAAAATCTTTCAATTTCCAGATCTCTTCAATATTATCTCTAAGTAAAGTGCATTTGGCTAATACATTGACCCCATTTTTCTTCAGTAACCTTATCCCATTTACACTCTTTTTAAACGACCCTTTAAACTGAGTTATTTTATCATGCGTCTTTTCTAAACCATATAAACTAATTTCCACTGCAAGGGGTTTTAATTCTTTAATCCTATGGGCAATCTTTGCATCAATTAAGACTGCATTGGTAAAGATTCTTAAGGCAAAATTATTGCTCTTGGCATATTCGGCAATCTCAAAAAAATCTGGTCTTACCAGAGGTTCTCCACCGGAAATGGTTAAATACAATGTGCCTAAGTCTTTAAGTTGGTCTAAAACATTAAAAAATTGCTTGGTGGTGAGTTCATTTTTGTCATCTTTTACTATATAACAATGTAGGCATTTGAGATTGCATTTATAGGTGAGTTCTAAGAGACAGGATAAGGGGAGAAAATTGTTAGAAACTTTTTTAATAAATTTTTCAAACTGAAAAGGGAACATATTCATTATTAGCTATACAAGAAACCGCTACCTGGAGTATTAATTGTATTTGTATTCGCACTTAATATCTATTATTTTTATACCTCTCTACCTATGGATAAACGAAGAATTTCACTTTAAAAGAGATACATTGATGGATAACTTAAGAGTGTCCACCATATCTTGCCCATTCATTAGTACTAAACCAACACCCCCAGCTCTCCGGATTACTCTTTAAACAAACCCTAGCAAATATCTTGCTTTCCTGTACTACCTCCTCAATCCTCGGCTTCTTCCATTTCTTCTTATTTTTCTTCATTTCTCACCTCCTGTTTTTTAAATTTTTCATATTTTTACCAAATTTTTATTCTTCAATTTTTTTATAAAACTCATTACCTCTTT
>JBFWKV010000168.1:0-2744 GCA_050252475.1 Candidatus Omnitrophota bacterium
TCTTCGCAATGACAAAATCGTATAACGTATAACGTATAACGTATATCGTTTCAATACTATGATATTCCAGTACCATATCCCTCTCCCTTAGAAGGGAGAGGTGAGGTGAGGGTGATAAAAGAGGGGTTTCAGGGGATACCTCCCCTGAATATACTAATTGCAAAGCAATTTCGATATTAGATATTATAAGATAAACTACCAAAGCAAAAGGTTATTGCGAGGGGAGCACTCAATTTTATTTGAGTGCTTCCCGTGGCAATCTCATACTATTATACTTGTATCTTTGGTCTAAAAACTGAGAACCAATAACTGAAAACCATTTTGATGTGAGGGGTTTCAGGGGATACCTCCCCTGATTATCTTATTGTATATTGTTGTATTTTGGAGGGCTAAATTATGAATATTTGGCATTTACTCCCTTTTTTGCACTTTAATGACCCTATAGAAGAAGTAGAAGGTAAGAAGAAAGAAGAACTATTACCGAAGACTCAGGAAGAAGCTACCAATTTATTACAAAACAGTCCCTTAGCTGGAATATACCATGATGAAAAGGGAATTATTCTGAATATAAATAAAAAGTTTACTGCATTATTTGGTTACACCTTAGCAGAACTTAAAGGAAAAAATGTCAATGAGGGAATGATTTTTCCTGAAGAAGAAACGATTAGGGAAAGTAAAGAGATGACTCAAATGGCTCTTGCTGGAGAAGAAGTTAAATATAAAACCATTCGCAAAAAGAAAGATGGAACATTCCTACCCGTTATAATTACCGTTGCTGCAGTTATTAAAGAAGGTGAAAGTAAAACTATTGTAGCTTTTTACCAAGATATTAGCGAAGAGCAAGAAATGTTAGCAAGATTAACGGAAAGTGAAAGAAAATACCGCAATCTTTTTAATAATATGCCCGCCACTTATTACCAAGTAGATAGGGATGGAAATATTATAACAATGAATCCCTACGGGGTTAAACTATTAGGATACCGATCGGAAGAAGAGATTATCGGGAAAAATATGGCTTGGGATCTCTACTATAATCCTGAGGATAGGGCAAAGTTTTTAGCAGACTTAAAAAATAAGGGAGGGATAATCAAAGATTATGAGGTTATTTTAAAAAATAAAGAGGGAGTTCCCATCATTATTTCCACTAATAGCCAATATTATTACCATGAATCTGGAGAATTATTAGGGGTGGAGGGTATCTTTGTAGATATAACAGAACGGAAAAAACAAGAAGCGGCTTTACGTAAGAGTCAACAGGAGTTTGCCAGTCTTTTCCAAAGTAGTCCTGTGGCTCTGGTGTATGTGGATGAAAAAAGTATAATATTGGATATTAACCCTCGTTTTACAGAACTTTTTGGTTATGCTAAAGAAGAGGTCAAGGGGAAGAATATTAATAACGGAATAATTTATCCTGCTGAGAAAAGAGAAGAAGCTGAATATCTATACCAAAAATCTTTGCTTTCCAATTACTATAATTATGAAACAATAAGAAAAAGGAAAGACGGCTCTACTTTTTGGGTAAGCATTTCAAACTCTACCGTCTTGATTGATGGACAACCACAGGGTAGGATTATATCTTATACAGATATAACTGAATCCAAGCGTAATGAATTAATACAACAAGTTTTGTATAATATTTCTAAAGCCACCAATTCTACAATTTCCCTGAACTCTCTTTACCCCATTATTCACCAAGAGTTAAGTAAACTAATTGATACCACTAATTTTTATATAGCCCTATTAGATAAGGAGAAAGGGGAAATTTATTTTCCATACAATGTGGATGAATTCCAGCGCACTCATCATTCTCGACCACTTGACCACCATTCTCTCATAGCCTATCTATTTAAAACTGGGAAACCTATTCTTGTTAATCAGAAAATTATCCAGGAGAATCCTGAGTTTAGAAAATATAAGGAATGGTTTGGTAGCCAGCGCCAGTCCTGGCTTGGTGTTCCTCTTAAAATTGAAGGAGAAACCAAAGGGGCTCTGGTGGTTCAAAGTTATAAAAAGTCTGCCCAATATACTGAGGAAGATATTAAGATAATGGAAATAGTTTCCTCCCAGGTTTCCATCGCTATCAAGCGAAAACAGGACGAAGAAGCCTTACAAAAAAGCCAGCAGGAATTTGCCAGTCTCTTCCAGAGCCATTCTGAAGCCTTGCTTTATGTTGATGAGAAAGGGACCATTTTAGATATCAACAAACGTTTTAGCGAGCTTTTTGGCTATACCTTAGAAGAAATCAAAGGGAAAAATATTAATTGTGGGATTATCCATCCCCCTGAGAAAATAGAGGAAGGAAAAGAGCTTGACCAAAAAACACTCTCTTCAGGTTATGTGCAATTGGAGACCATCCGAAAAAAGAAAGATGGTACCATATTTCCAGTCTTTATGACCGGTTCCACGGTCTTTATTGATGGAAAAGCCTGCGGAATTATTTGTACTTATATAGATATTAGCGAAAGAAAAAAATTTGAAGAACAATTGCAGAAAATGGCTTGCACTGATGCTTTGACCTGCTGTTACAATCGTAGATATGGTTTGGAATTGCTAGAACAGCAAATAAAATTAATGCAACGCCTTAAGTCACCTATATTAATAGCTTTTTTAGATATCGATAACTTTAAAGCAATCAATGATAATTTTGGACATCAGGAGGGAGACAAAATCTTAACAGAAGTCGGCAATCTATTAAAATCCACCTTAAGGGAGGTTGATATCATCTGCCGTATAGGAGGAGATGA
>JBFWKV010000169.1:0-2696 GCA_050252475.1 Candidatus Omnitrophota bacterium
CTATTTATAAAAAGAGAAAAATCATCAAGTACAGTATTAAGGGAAGGATTAGCTATACCCCATATAGTTATTGAAGGGGAGGGTAAATTTAAGATAATTTTGGTAAGAGCAAAGAAGGGGATTATTTTCCCCGAGGCGCGTCAGCCAGTAAATATAATATTTGTCTTATTGGGGACAAAGGATGAAAGAAGATTTCATTTGCAGACATTATCAGCAATTGCCCAGATATGCGAAACTCCTGATTTTGATAGGAACTGGATGAATGCAAAAGATGCCAATGAACTAAAATACGTGGTATTGCTGGCAGAAAGGAGAAGATTTTCTGAGTAGTCTAATTAAAGTATTTAGGAGTTATTCCATTATAATTTATTAAATTAGTTTCTCAGGAGGTGATAAACAGTAAATTATGGCAAGAAAAAGAATTCATGTGTTTTACTCTGGCAGGGTTCAGGGAGTGGGGTTTCGTTTTACTGCCGAGAGTTTTGCATTAGACCTTAAACTTGTGGGGTGGGTGAAGAATTTGGCGGATGGAAGAGTAGAGCTGGAGGCAGAAGGAGAGGAAGAAAAGTTAAAGGAGTTTTTGGGAAAATTAGAGAATTTTTTTGATAAGTATATAAAAAATATAGACTTAAAATGGCTTGAGCCCATAAATGAATATAATGATTTTGAGATTAGGTTCTATTAAAAACAGAAACCCAAAAATATAAACTGATTGTTATAATTAAATGCGTTATGCTATTCTGGGAGATATCCATAGTAATTTAGAGGCTCTTAGTGAAGTTCTTGGTGAATTGAGAAGGGAAAGTATTGATGAATATTATTCCATAGGGGATATAGTGGGTTATTATGCTAACCCCAAAGAGTGTATAGAGATAATAAGAAGGGTTTGTAAAAACTCTGTTGCTGGTAACCATGATTGGGCTTGTGTAGACAAATTGAGTTTAGATTGGTTTAATGACCTGGCTAAGGAGGCGATAATCTGGACGGCAAATTTGTTAGATAAAGATGAGAAAGATTTTCTTTTTCATCGGGAGCTTGTTTATCAAAAGGAGGATTTTACTTTGGTTCACGGGACGCTCTTTAAGCCGGAGAAATTTTATTATCTTAATAATCTAAGTTATGCCTGGATGTGTTTTCAGAATTTAAAAACAAAAATTCTTTTTCTTGGACATACCCATATACCTTTCTTTTGTTTTATGGATAGCGGGGGTAAAGTTCTTTATTCTTTTGAGAACAAAATATTTTTGAAGGATGGTTTTCGCTATATTGTTAATGTAGGAAGTGTTGGACAACCAAGGGATGGAGATCGCCGGGCAAGTTTTTGCATTTATGATACAGAGGAGAATTATGTTGAGTTGAGAAGGGTTGAATACGATTTTAGAAAGACTCAGGGAAAAATTTTGAATAATTCTTTACCCGAAGAGCTTGCCTTAAGACTGGCGTGGGGGCGTTAGGATGGTTATGCGAGATTTGAAAGAAATCAAAAATCGTATTGAGAAACTACGCGAAGAAATTCGCCATCATGATTACCTTTATTATGTTTTGAGCCAACCGGTGATTTCTGATAAAGAATATGATGAATTATATAGAGAGCTGAAAGAACTGGAAGAGAAGTATCCTCAATTCATCTCTCCTGATTCTCCTACTCAGAGAGTGAGAGGAGAAGTTCTTAAGGAATTCAAAACTGTCCGGCACAGAGTAAAAATGCTTTCTTTAGATAATACCTATTCTTTTGAAGAACTTATAGAGTGGAATGAGAGAATTTATAAGAACTTGGGAGAAAAAGTAGAATTTGTAGTGGAACTGAAGATAGATGGAGTGAGTGCTTCTTTTACTTATGAAAAAGGGGTTTTTGTCCTGGGAGCAACACGTGGCGATGGAGAGGTGGGTGAGGATGTAACCTTAAATCTTAAAACCATTCGTTCTATACCTCTATGTATAAAAGGGAAAGAAATACCCCATCTTTTAGAAGTGCGGGGAGAGGTATATATGGAAAGAAAAGATTTTGAGATCCTGAATAAAGAAAGGGGAAAAAAGGGAGAAGTGCTTTTTGCCAATCCGAGGAATGCTGCCAGTGGTTCCTTAAAATTACTTAATCCTGCAATAACTGCACAACGTAAATTAAATTGTTTTATTCATTCTTTTGGCGTTCTTGAGGGAGGGAGAAAGATTGCTACTCAATGGGAATTTTTGAACTATATGAAGGAATTAGGTTTTCGGGTAAACCCTGCAAATAGGTTATGTAAAGATATAGATGAAGTCATAGCCTATTGTAGACAATGGCAGGAGAAACGGGATAGTTTAAGTTATGACATAGACGGAATTGTAATTAAGGTAAATTCTTTTGGCCAACAGATTAAATTAGGTTCTACTTTAAAAACCCCACGCTGGGCAGTTGCTTATAAGTTTCCTGCTCGTCAAGCAACCACTGAAGTTGTTGCGATAAAAATGAATGTGGGGAGAACGGGTGTTATTACTCCTACTGCAGAATTGAAACCGGTAGAATGCGGAGGAGTGATTATTAGAAGCGCAACCTTGCATAATTTTGAGGAAATAAAAAGGCTCAATGTGCGTGTAGGAGATAGAGTTTTGGTGGAGAGAGCCGGAGAGGTTATTCCAAAGATAGTTAAAGTAGTGGAATCTAAAGGGAAAAAGGATGTATAAGTTCCTAAAGTTTGTCCAGTTTGTGGAGGTAG
>JBFWKV010000170.1:0-2697 GCA_050252475.1 Candidatus Omnitrophota bacterium
CCGTGGGACCCCTCCCCATATATTCCTTCTCAAACTTAATTATTAGTTCGCTGATTTGTGCTTCAACCTGTCCTTTGGTTCTATATTCCATAAAATTATTCCTTTCAATAACTTCTTCGAAAACCATCGGGGCGGTGCGACTTGAACGCACGACCTCTTGGTCCCAAACCAAGCGCTCTAAACCAAACTGAGCCACGCCCCGGAGAAACTTATAAATTATTTTATTAACAAAACATTTTAACAGGCGAGAAAAATTAAGTCAAATACAAAAGGAAATTACTCTACACTCCCATCCAATTTCTTTATTCCCTGAATGAAAAGTTCCAGCTCTTTGGGATTGTCAGAAAATTCCCTTGCAGTCTCCAGGTCTATCTTCTTATCAAAATACAAACGTGCTAAAGACTGGTGGAAGGTCTGCATTCCAAAAAACGAACCCGACTCAATATACTGGTTAAGTTGATGCAGTTTATTCTCCCGAATTAAGGAGGAAATGGTAGGGGTTCCTATCATTATCTCTAAGGCGGGGATTCTCCCCTTGATATCGCAACGAGGAACAAGCCGTTGGGAAATTATCCCTTTTAATAACAAAGAAAGATGCATTCTGATTTCATCATGCTGATGGGGAGGGAAAAGATTAATAATGCGTTCCACCGTCTGAGAAGCATTGATGGAATGAATTGTACTCAAGAGAAGCTGACCGGTTTCTGCTGCCATAATCGCCGCATGCATGGTATCTCTATCACGAATAGTTCCAATAAAAATTACATCCGGACTCTGATAGGTACTTTCCCTTAAAGCATCCATATAGGAGAGACAATCTGCCCCAATCTCTCTCTGCGTAATCACCGACTTCTTATTTTCAAATAAAAACTCAATGGGGTCTTCTATAGTGAGAATGTGTTTGTATCTATTCTGATTAATATATTCTATCATGCTGGCGATGGTAGTAGATTTACCACTTCCTGTGGAACCCGAAAGGAGAACCAAGCCCCTTCTTTCCAGAGAAAGTTTTTCCAGTATCTTGGAAGGAAGTCCTAATTCAGAGAAAGTAGGAATTCTTCTTCTCACATTACGAAAAACGAAAGACGGCTGTTGACGATCCAACGCAAGAATTCCCCGGAAACGACCTATCTCCGGCAAATCCAGAGCAAAGTCAACTTCCTTCTTCTCCTTGAAGATACTTATCTGCTCCGGCGTAAGCAGTGTTTTAATCAGGGAGTCCATCTCCTGAGGACTGATGGGTTTCTCTGATTCTATAGGCGTGATTTCTCCCAATAGTCTTAAATAGGGGGGATAACCCACTTTGAAGAAAATTTCTGATGCGTCCTTTTCAACCACTATTTTGAATAAATTTTTAACATCCATTTGTAACAACCAAATTAGAGAATACCACGAAAAAATTATAAATGCAATAATATTTTTATTGATAAATATTTTTTGTAATTATAGAATATAATTGTTCATGAAAAAACATTTGGTTGTTATTCTGGCTATTGTTATTGTCTTTCTGATAACAGGGATCCTCTTTGTTCACATTTTCCTGAACAATTTCCTCATTCCCCGAAAGATAAAACCCCTCTTAATTGAGACTATCCAGGGTTTCATGGGTAAAGAGCCAACCATAGAAAATATTTATTTTTCCTTTACAAAAGGAATTATCATAGAAAATCTCCTCTTATCCACTCCTTTTACTAAATTACCTCTGAAAATACCCTGGATTAATCTGAAAATCTCCTCTTTGTCGTTTTTATTGCATAAAGAAATCGTTTATAAGCTTGAAACCTCTCCCCTGGAAGCTCTGGAAGTTAGTTTTAAATCTGCAGGGACTTATTCTCTCAGGGATAACACGCTATTATCAAAACTATATATTTATAATCTGCCACTTGTTCTCATCAAATATTTTTATCCCCATTTACCTTTTGAAGTAAAAGGAGGAAAGTCCGACCCCGAGCTGAATATCCAAATGCTTCCTACGGGAGAATTAAACATAGGAGCAACAATTCCTGTAGAAGAAATGGAATTAAAAAAGTTTGAGAATTCAATAAATGGTTCGTTTATCCTCTCTTTAGACATCAAAAAGAAAAAATCTAAAATGGAAATCGTAAAGGCAGTTTTCCAACCGGAGGAAGTAAGAGTTTCCTTTGGAAAGGAAAAACAGGACATTGTTATATCAGAAGGAGAAGCCATCTTTGAAGAAGAAAAACTTGTTTTAAATAATTTAAAGATGAGCCTTCTTGACATACCATATAAATTGTCGGCGGAAGTTACCAGTATATTAACAGAACCCCGCGCTGTATTAAAATTAGAGAGCAATAAACTCTCTTTAGAAGGGAGAGGAAAATTTATAAATAAAGAAATAAACATTGAAAAATTATCGTTTATCCTTCCCAATTCTAATCTTGAGCTTAAAGGAAAAATCCGGAATCTTAAAACCGGAGAGGCAGAATTATATTTAAGAGGAGTCCTTGATACAGATGACTTAGCGATAATTCCCTTCAAACCTTTTACTCAGGTAGAAAAAATAAAATTACTCTCTCTCTTAGAAATTGATACACATATTGCGGGTGAATTAAGAAATATCAACCAGTTGAACTCCCTTATAAAAATCAGAACCCCAGATTTAACCATAGATAAATTTAAGCTGGAAGTCGTAAATTTGCGTGCGAGTATTGAAAGGGGAATCTTAAATGCTGAATT
>JBFWKV010000171.1:0-2689 GCA_050252475.1 Candidatus Omnitrophota bacterium
TTTAAAGGGAAAAGTGAATTTATATTAGTGGTAATAATCCCAAGGGCGTAAGAATTAAACAAAATGCCCGGATAGTCCAGTTGATTTTTCTTAACACAAAACAGGTAAAAGAAGGATATAGAGGGATATATAAGAAAGACTCTCCTTTCTGAGGTAGGTAAAAAATTTACTTGTAATTTTTAATTTATGTTTTTTACTTATAGGAAGGAGGATGATGAAAATGGTTGAAAGGATTTACTGGTTGGGACATGCGGGTTTTTTTATTGATGCTCCTTCAGCAAAGATATACATTGATCCCTATCAGTTGAAGAAAATTATTTCTCCTGCTGACATAGTTTTAATTACTCATGAACACTTTGACCATTTTTCTCCGGAAGATATTAAAAAGGTAGCAAAGGATGATACAGTGATAGTGGGTCCGCTTTCCTTAGGGAGTGTTTCTAACTATCCAATGAGGAAAATAATTCCGGGCGAAAAAATCAATATTAAAGGAATAGATATAGAAGGATTTTTTGCCTACAACATAAATAAGAATTTCCATCCTAAAAATAGTAAATATTTGGGATTTATAATTACTGTGGATAAGACAAGGATTTATCACGCAGGAGATACTGATTTTATCCCGGAGATGAAAGATTTAAAGGTAGATATAGCCCTTGTTCCGATAGGTGGGACTTATACCATGAATGCTAAAGAGGCTTCAGAAGCGGTGAATACATTTGTCCCTAAAATAGCCATTCCTATGCACTGGGGAAATATAGTGGGAACACGGCAGGATGCAGAAGAGTTCAAGAAATTATGTAGGTGTGAAGTGAGAATACTTGAAGAAAAACAAATATAATATTATAATAAAAATCATAATAACCCAGAGAAAATGAAAGAATTAATTTTAGTAGGTGATAGAGTTTTGATTGAGCCGGATACAGGAGAAGGGAAAACAGAAAGTGGACTTTATCTTCCCGAGGGAGTAAAAGAAAAAGATAAAATTCAAGGGGGGAGAGTGGTAAAGGTAGGGCCGGGTTATCCTGTTCCTGATCCTTCTGTGTTAGAAGAGGAACCCTGGGCTGTTCAGCGAAAGGAGAAAAAGTATTTTCCCTTAGAAGCAAAAGAAGGTGACTATTGTATTTTTCTGCGTAATTCTGCGATTGAGATTGAGTTTGAGAAGAAAAAGTATCTTGTTGTCCCTTATTCTGCCATTCTTCTTATTGTCAGGGATGAAACCATAAAGGGGATTAAGGAATTGGAAGAAGGTTGAAAAATGGAATTTTTTGGGGTAAGACCGGAGAAAGTGAGAAAATTGTATGAGAAGATGAATTCTCTGGGGATTCTTGATAAAGATATTGTGGAAAAATTTGTACGTTCAGGAGGTAAAGGCGGACAGAATGTAAATAAGGTTTCAACATGTGTTTATTTAAAACATATTCCTTCAGGAATTGAGGTGAAATGTAGTAGAGAGCGTTCGCAGGCAATTAATAGGTTCCTGGCAAGGAGAATTCTGGTAGAGAAAATGGAGGCTCTTCTAAGAGAAAAGGAATCTGCAAAAAGGAAAGAGATTGAAAAGATAAAAAGACAGAAAAGGAAAAGGAGTAAAAGGGCAAAGGAAAAGATATTAAAAGAAAAACACATCCGTTCAGAAATCAAGTTCCTGCGGAAGAAGGTTGTTTTTGATGAAGAATAATAAACCTCAATTTGAAAAATTTGTTGCTACCCATCTTTACTGTGATAACTGCGGAAGGTCGATGCCGGTAGAGGAGGTGCTTTTACTTATTCTTCCAGACGGTAATCTCTATGATTATCGTTGCTGTGGTTGTGGTAAGTCCGTGGGAGAAAGAAAGGAAAATATTTAGTTCTCTGGTTTAAATTGAAGATAACATTGACTTTTAAAAATTAATCTTAAAAATCATTAAGAGAGATGAAAAAAATAATAACCATTTTTCTTCTTTTCTGCATGGTAATTTCTCACTCCAGCTCGGCCAAGATATTTTCTGAGGAGGCAGTGGAATATCGGTTGAAGGGATACCTTGCCTGGCAGAACAAAGATTATGATGAAGCAATAAAATATCTGCAGAAAGCATGTCTGCTTGATACCTGTTATGCTCCTCCGCATAATGACCTGGGGATAATCTATGAAATGAAAGGATGGTTAGAGAGAGCAGAGAAAGAATACCTGCGAGCGCTTGATATCGACCCTAACTATGGTGAGGCAATAATGAATCTGGCTTTACTCTATATTTCTCAGGGTTTGACAGATAAAGCGATTGGCTATTTGCAAAAAAGGATAGAAATCGGACCAGCAGGAGACCCCTGGGTATTGAAAGCAAAAAGTCTACTTTCTCAGTATGCACCGGAACTTTATAAAGAAATTAGTAAGAAAGAAGAGGCAAAAAATCTGATGTACCAGGCATTGGAGGAGAAAAAAATTAAAACGGTAAGAGCGGATATAACCGGAAAAGAAAAACCGAGTGTACCTTCTCCAGAGCCAGAATTAGTGAAAAGTCAACAGATAGAAAATTACCTCCGTTTAGAACGTGACCTCTTACGTCAAGATATAAATAATTATCTCCTCGGTTTACATCCTGAGGGTATTGTGCTTCTTTATGGTCAGCCTTACCAAAAAATAAATATTGGGGCAGATGGAGAAGAATTTCTTCAGCCTGAAGAGTACAATAGATGGATTGCTAATTCTGAA
>JBFWKV010000172.1:0-2665 GCA_050252475.1 Candidatus Omnitrophota bacterium
CCAGTAATTGCGATATTTTTTGTAAACTAAAATGGCTCTAACTGCATTAGATATTTACAAATTGCTTCCTAAGACAAACTGCAAGAAATGCGGTTCTCCTACCTGTCTTGCCTTTGCGATGCGTTTGTTAACCAAGAAAGGTTCCATAGAAGAATGTCCCTATGTTTCTGATGAGGCAAAGAGATTTCTATCTCAGGCGACAGAGCCTCCCATAAGAACAATAATTGTAGGAAAAGAAGAAAGAAAAATAGGTGGAGAGACAGTTTTATTTCGTCACGAAAAAACGTTTTATAATCCTACTGCAATTGCTATTTCCTTAAGTGATACTTTATCAGACCGAGAACTGGAATCCAATTTAGCTAAAATTAATGCTCTTCGTTTTGAAAGGGTGGGGCAGGAATTAAAATTGGATATGCTTGCCATTCGTCAGACCACAGAAAATAAAGATAGATTTCTTCAGATTGTGAAAAGAGTTGCTGAAATTAATAATCTGGGAATTATTCTTATATCAGAGGATAAAGATGCTTTAAAAGAAGCGATAGAGATTACCCGCGAATTTAAACCGATTGTCTATTGGACCAAAAAAGTTAATGCGGAGGAACTTTTAAATTTAGTTCAAAAAGATTCACTTCCTTTAGTTATTAAAGAAGATACCTTGGAAAAAACTCTTTCTCTGGCTGAGGATTTGTTTAATAAAGGATATAGAGAGTTAATTCTGGATGCGACGGGTAAAAATATCGGAGAGACTCTACAGAATTTGACCATCTTGCGGAGATTGGCAATTTTAAAGAATTATCGTCCTGCAGGTTTCCCGCTTATCTGTTTTAATCAGAATAAAGTTAAAGAACTTGGTGTTCTTGAAGCAGGAACTTGTATTGCCAAATATGCAAGTATCGTGGTGGTAGATTTTGTTGATGTAGAGGCGCACTTAGCCATTCTTACTTTAAGACAGAATATTTTTACCGATCCTCAGAAGCCTGTTACTGTGGAGCCGAAGCTTTACGAAGTTGGTTCACCTGGCACAAATTCGCCTCTTTTAGTAACCACAAATTTTTCTTTAACTTTTTATACGGTAATGCCGGAGATAGAGAATTCTAAAGTTTCTTCTTATCTTTTAGTGGTGGATACTGAGGGAATGTCGGTTCTTACTGCATGGGCAGCAGAGAAATTTACTGCCGAAACCATTGCTCAAGCGATGAAAAAGGCAGAAGTGGAGAATAAAATTTCTTCTCAAAAGGTTATCATTCCTGGCTATGTAGCGGTTTTAAGTGGAAAGCTTGAAGAAGAATCAGGATGGCAGGTAATTGTGGGACCGAAAGAGGCCTCAGGAATTCCCAAGTTTTTGAGACAACTCTACAGTTGATAATATGGAAACCTGTAAAATTACTTTTCTACCCTATAATAAGACCATAGAAGTTTCCCGCGCGACAGATTTGCTTTCTTCAGCCTTAAAAGCAGGAATTAGAATTTTTAATTCCTGCGGAGGAGAAGGGATTTGTGGGCGTTGTAAGGTAATTATAAAAGATGGTAAATTTAATACTGAAGGAAGTGGTAGGATTAGTACAGAAGAACGTAAATTAGGCTATGTGCTTTCTTGCAGGACAACGCCGGTTACCGATTTAGTTGTAGAAATTCCGCCAGAGTCGCGGATAGAAGATATAGAAATTTTAACTGCCGAATTGAAAACCGAACGGCTCGCAGGTCTATATACCCCTGCTGAGGAGATAGAGAGTTTTCCTTCCGTTGAGAAGAGAATTTTTACGCACAGTCCTCTTTCGACAAAAGTCTATTTAGAGCTTTCTTCCCCCACACTTACAGATAATATAAGTGATCTGGAAAGGCTCTATCGTGAACTGCGGAGGAATCGGGAGATACCTATTATGCAAACTGGATTGGCAAATTTGCGGAACCTGGGTAAAACTTTGCGAGAGAGCGATTGGAAAGTTACGGTGGTTTTAGGAAACCGTAATCGTACAACAGAAGTTGTGGTTATTGAACCTGGCGATACCACCCAGACAAATTATGGAATTGCTTTAGATATAGGAACTACCACTGTAGTTGCATATTTGGTAGATCTCAATACAAAGGCGGTTTTAGGAGCAAAGGCTTCTTATAATAGACAGATAGATTTTGGAGAGGATGTAATTTCACGGATTATTGTAGCCGAATCTCCTTATGGATTAGAAAAACTGCATCATGCAATAGTAGATACAGTTAATGATTTAATCCAGAAGTTAGCCCAGGACCATAATATTAACCTTAACGATATTTATGCGGTGACAGTAGCAGGTAATACTACAATGATTCATCTTTTGCTTAAAATTGACCCTACTTATATCAGAAAAGAACCTTATGTACCTACCGCAAATTTCATTCCGGTAATCAGAGCAGTGGAAGCAGGAATTAAAATCCATCCCCGTGCCTTACTTTCCTGTATTCCGGGGGTTTCCAGTTATGTAGGAGGGGATATTGTTGCTGGCGTATTCGCTTCAGGAATGCATAAAGCGAAAGAAGTTTCTATGTTTATAGACCTGGGGACCAATGGAGAAATTGTTTTAGGTAATCGTGAGTGGCTTGTATGTTGTTCTACCTCTGCCGGACCGTGTTTTGAAGGCGGAGGAATAAAATGGGGGATAAGAGCGATGAAGGGAGCAATTCAGCGAGT
>JBFWKV010000173.1:0-981 GCA_050252475.1 Candidatus Omnitrophota bacterium
ATAGAAGGAAATGTTTTTACTGGCAATCAGAATAAATCTGATTCGGATTTAGT
Source organism: Candidatus Omnitrophota bacterium (assembly GCA_050252475.1). Classification (GTDB taxonomy): domain Bacteria; phylum Omnitrophota; class Gorgyraeia; order DTHP01; family DTHP01; genus JBFWKV01. The sequence continues at coordinate 54 of JBFWKV010000173.1, forward strand.
AAATGAATTGGTAAATAATATCAAAAATAGTCCACTTATAAGTGCAGGTTTTAATAAGGTAGAGCTTGGTTTCATAGAGAAAAGCAAGATAGATAAATTCAATATAACACGTTTTAAAATAACCTGTACAAACTGATATGGTAATAACCACTGATAAAAAGATTCTGTCAATCACGGTTTTATTGGGCATATTTTTATTCTTGGTAACTTATAAATGGGTTTATGAACCACGCATGGGTGAGTTAAAAAAATTGCTCAAAATCCTTGAGGAAGAGCATGCAAAGAACAAGGTATATTTTGAAATTAATAAAATAAAGGAGGATATGGAAAAACGTTTGTCAAAAGAGATGCTTAAAAGTGAAAAGGAGCTTCCCTGGCTTCTGGGAAAAATTAGCGAAATCTTTAAGTCTTTAGGGTTAGAACTCGTCTCTTTAGAACCACTGACTTTAGAAAAGAGTATTTACTATACCCATCTTCCTGTAAGGGTAAAAACTGTATGCAGTTATCATTCCTTAGGAGAATTAGTCAGCAGGTTAGAGAATCTGGATAAATTTATAGATATAAGTTCGCTGGAATTAAGAGCCTTAACCAGAGAAACTTCTGGTAAGGAGGGGAAAGAGGAAGAAATAAAGAAATTTACTGTGACTAAGACCAAAGACGAAAAAGGGGCAGTTCTTCTGGAGATAAACTTGGTGATAAAATCCATTTATCCAAATTTACAAGGTGAATAAAAAAATATTTATTATCACAGGTTTGGTGTCAATTTGTTTGATAGTTTGTGGATGGGTTTTTTGCCAGGAGAAAAAAGAATTAAAATATTTCGGGGTGAATTATCGTGACCCTTTTTCCAGTTTTCTTCCGGAAGAAAAACCTGTGGAGATAGTGGAGAAAGTCAATCCTCCTGATTTAAAATTGCAGGGTATTGTCT
>JBFWKV010000173.1:991-2642 GCA_050252475.1 Candidatus Omnitrophota bacterium
ATTGTCTGGGGGTCAGATAAGCCAAGGGTAATTATTAACAGTATAGTTCTGGGAGAAGGTGATAAACTGCAAGATGTAGAAATTTTAACTATAAAAAAAGAAGGTGTAGAATTTGTCTACAAAGACCATGTTTTCTTTTTAGACAGAGTTAGTGGGACTATAAGAGAAAAAGAAGAATAAAGGGGGGAGAAATGAAAGGGATAAAAATTGTTTTAGGAGGTTTATGCTTAATCTTTATTTTTCTGGAACGGGGATTATCCGTGGGACCTGGTGAGATACTCATTTCCATGGATTATAAAGAAGCCTCATTAAAGGATGTGCTGAAGATTCTTTCTCAACAGTCAGGTTTAAATTTTGTAGCAAGCCATGAGATTGAAGATAGAAAAATTACTCTCTATTTTGAAAATGTGAGTGTGGAGGATGCTTTAAATACAATATTACGCGCAAACAATCTTACTTACGAGCAACCTCCGGGAAGCAATATTATTGTCATTCAGGAATTGCTTATGCCGGAAGTAGAAACGGTTACCCGCATTTATACTTTGAATTATGCCAAAGCAGATTCGGTGAAGGAACTTTTTGAGAAAATGCGTGAGAAACGCGAAGAGGCTGAGGCGAAAGGGAGAACTGAAGAGGCAAAATTTACCCGTCAACCTATTAAGGCAGCTGGGCTTCTTACTGAATATGGGAAAATTATTTCTGATACGCGGACAAACAGTGTAATTATTACCGATATCCCTGCCCAATTTCCCGTTATTGAAGAGACCCTCGCTAAGCTTGATGAGGCAACTCCCCAGGTGATGATTGAGGCAGAACTTTTGGAAACTACGGTAGGAACAATAAATAAATTAGGGGTAGAATGGGCAGATACTATTGGAGTTTATACGGGTCCTGTGCAGACGACAAAGTTTCCTTTCAGAAAACATGACTTTCCCGCAGGGGTAGACAAGACAGGAGACATGGCTTACGGAACAATTTCTATGGCTGATTTCACTGCTACTTTAAAATTGCTTGAATCAGATAGCGAGACAAAGATTCTTGCGCGTCCACGGGTTCTCACATTGAACAATGAAACTGCGGAGATAAATCTTACTGCTCAGACTGCGGTAGCAGGAATAACTACTATTCAGGAGGGTATACAGACCTATTCTGTAGAAAGGATTGAAACGGGAATTGTATTAAAGGTTACTCCTCAGGTGAATAAAGATGGCTATATCACTATGACTCTTGAACCATCGGTGACTACCCCGGTTAAGTCTACTTACTTTACTACTGCGGAATATGTTGATCCGCATAAAAGAGAGGTGAAAACTACGGTGAGGGTAAAGGATGGAGATACAATTGTTATTGGAGGTTTAATCAGCAGTGAAGATACAGATACAATAAAGAAAGTGCCTGTTTTAGGAGATATTCCTTTGCTGGGATATCTTTTTAAGAATAGAAGTAGAGACAAAAGTGATAAAGAACTCATTGTTTTTATTACACCCCATATTTTTCAAGAATATGTTTCTCCTGCTGGTATGGAAGAATTGGAAAGAGAAATGACTATTCCACCCGGACTTCCCAAAGAAAAAGCCATAGAGACAACCTTAGATAAATTTAGTCAATAATTATGGCAAGGCAGAGATTAAAATTGGGTGAGATTCTCATT
>JBFWKV010000174.1:0-2638 GCA_050252475.1 Candidatus Omnitrophota bacterium
ATCTTGCCATAGGTAAAGGAGAGATACCCGAAGAGAAAATTCCTATTCACTTAAAGAAATTAGACAAAGATAAGGTGGAATTTAATGGAATTAAGGTAAAGCCTTCTTTTGGTGGTAGTGCCTTTGAACATGGTATGCCAGCTATATTTGTAGATGAAGTAAATTTAAGCCCCCTGGGATTTGGTATAAATCTTAAAAAAGCTTTCTATATCCAGATGTTACAGGCAAGAGAAAAAAATTATCCTGTCTGGGGAGAATCTCCTTCAATTGATGAAAACTATGGTTATGATACTTTTGGTTCACCTTCAGGTATACAACCTTATCCAACTCGTGGGGTAATTACCCCTCATGCCTCATTTTTAGCCTTAGAAGTGCTTCCCGAAAGAGCAGGAGAAAACTTGGATAATATTGCTTATCTCTATTTCGGTGCCTATAAAACCGGGATTGGCTTTGCTGATGCCATAAATGTAAATAATAACGAGGTACTTTTTAAATACTTAGCCTTAGACCAGGGGATGTCTTTTCTTGCGGGACTTAATTTTATTTCGGGTGGAACAATAAAAAATCTTTTTATGCAGAGTGAAGAAGGCAGAAGAATAGCCGAGGTAATTTCAGGAATGGAATTTTTCACCAGAGATGAGTTAAATAAAGAAGCAGAAGATTGCTATCAATTGGGCAAGGAATATATAGAGAGAGGAGACTGGGAGATGGGTGAAGTTCTTATAAATTATGTTCAGGATTTAGCACAGTCTTACTCTCTGGAAATAGATTTTTCAGATCTGAGTAAGTACCAGATGAGATTGGAGGAATTAAAACAGAATACCTTGATTTCCCTATATCAAAAGGCAGTGAGTGAAATTAATTCGGGAAAGTTAAAGGAAGCCGAGAACACACTTATCCATTTATTGGGCATAGATAGGAATTATCTGGATGCATTCCAGAAACTGGAATATACACGCAGCCAAATATACAGATGAGAAGCACCTTTAACCCTGTTAGAAACCCCAGTTTTTATAAACAAGGAAAAATTACTAAAGGGTTGACGATTTTGTTATTTTGTGTTATGGGTTATTATGGGAGTATAAACTGATGCAGATTTATAAAAACGGATGCATACAGATAAAGATAAATTTGCTGTTTACATAAATTTAACCCTTTAACTAAAAGGAGGGAGGGTAAAATGAAACACCTAAGTAAGGTTTTAAGGGGATTTAGTTTTTTGTTGGTTTTGGGGATTTTCTATGCTTCGCTATCCTATGCTGAGGAGTATTATCCCCCTAGGCCTCAACGTTATGATTATTATGATTCTTTCTATTACGTAAGCAGAATGGCTGCTGACCACATTGTATCTTATATTAACTATTTTACTGATGGTAGTGCTTCCGTAATACCTCCTGACAAGGAAAAAAGATATTATTACACAATTGAAATTAAAAGGCAGCCTTCTTGCTGTACACTGGATGTAGAGTACTTAAATTACCTGATTGAGTCAGTAATTACAGAAAGACATCGTTTAAAGGCCGAGGCTTTAGAAAGAGGAATAAGTCTTGAAGAGAGAATAAAACAATATGTGGATGAAAAATTAAGAGAATGGTATCCCCAGTTTATGGCTGAGGTGGACAGAAAGGCCGAAGAATATAGAGCAGAGTTAAGATGCGGATTAAATGAAATATTAGGTATCTCAGACAAATCAGAACTTTCTGAAGTTGAACAAAAGCAATACGATAAAATGATAGAAGATTATATTGAAGAAATTAAGGATGGATTTCATCCCGAGAATCAGATAAAGCTGGTAAGAGATTACATGGTAGGTTTAAAGGATGCAGTAGCCGATTTTATCAAGACGGCAACGGGAGAGGATTTCAAACTGTTTAATTCTTTACATGCGGGATTATTAACTTACTGGGCAGAATGGGCATTTTCTTATAAATATTGTGAGGGGGTATCCATAGAAGAAGCAATAAATGAGGCTATTTCTGCCATAAATGACAGGAAGGCATTAGTTAAAGATGTTAATAAGTATATCTTCAATGGTAAAGGTGATATATTTTCGGGTGAATTTGGTAGGGTACTTTCTTATTTTGCGGATAAGGTAGTGGTTGAAGGAAAGAGTATAGATGAAATAAAAGAGGAGATTAGAGCATTTGGAGGAAGATTTAGTAAGGATAGAGAAGTTGTTGAAGGTTTGGTGGAGAGATTAACAGGAGGCAATATAGATACAGAAGAGAAGGAGAAGATAGTGGAGAAGTTTACATTGATGCTTCTGGCTAAATTGTTTGAGAAATTTGATAAAGAGGCAATGGATGAATTTGTTGAGGCAAATAAGAATGATCCGGGTATGGTTGATGAGGTTAAATACTCAAGGTATCAGACAGAAGCCCGAGAATGGATAAAAGCCGAATATGTCTGTCCTTTAGGAGTGAGTGATTTCTTTGAAGGAGTAGAGCACCAGGAGGTATTGGGAACACTTAAGCAGTATGTGGATGATATGCTAACTATAAATGAGGCATTTAAGAAGAGATTTGGTCAGTCTTATGATACAACCACATTAAAAGGGGTTGAAGGATTATTAGGATGGGCACTTTGGGTAGAGGGAGATATGAAGGATTTGCTGGAGAAGAATAAAGGAATGTCTGTT
>JBFWKV010000175.1:0-2636 GCA_050252475.1 Candidatus Omnitrophota bacterium
GGAATTTCTTCTTCACTTTATTTATATAACAACTCTTTTATTTTGTCAAGTCCATTGAAAAACCCCTTCTCTATCTTTCAAAAACTCAGCTCTTACAGAGAGCCAAGGTTCTTCTATCTTTACCTTTTTGTTTTTTGTTTCTTATTTTTCATTTTCAATTGGACATTTAACTTTCCAAAATCCCCCCTCCTCTGTCGCTTCGCTCCTGTGACAGGTGTGCTTCCCCCTCGGGCGTAGTTCATAATCCGTAGCCAAAAGCGAGGACCCTACGGGCGAGCATTTTCCCAACAATACCCCTAATACGAAAAGAATAGTATAAATATGGGAAAAAACATTTTTTCCCATACCCTTTTTAGACGCAGGAGTTATTAACATATTAAATTTCTTCCCTACTTTTCTGTCTTCCCATTTCTGTGAAAACAAAAACACCCTGTCCCTGCGTCTGCCTTCTCCCCTCTGGGGGAGAAGAATGAAATCTCCCCTAACCCCTCTTTATATCTATCCCTTACCCACATCTTCTAAAATCCTCTTGGGTAAAAGGATTCCCTTTGCTCCTATTTTTTTTCATAAAATAGAAAATTACTACCTTTCTCTTTACTTTATCACTTTTCAGATAATACAATAAAGTTTAGAATATCTTTTTTAAAATCCCCTCTGTTCCTTCATCTCCCTCCTTTTGTAAAGGAGGGTTGGCTCGCCCGTTGGGTCCACAGAATTTCTCTGGGCTATGCCCGAGGGGGTGGATTTCTCTGTATCTCCTCTCTAAATCCCCCTCTTTCCCCCTTTCAAAAGGGGGAACTTATGGGTAAGGGATAGCCTCTTTATAAAAGAGGGGAGAATTGAAATAAGGAGAAATAAAAATATATATAAACAGGAAATAAAAAATTCCTGGTAAATAATGAATTTTGGATTGATTAAAAAAGAAATTATGATTAAAAATAGGAAACAAAAAAGACCTACATGCAGAGTATGTATGTAAAACTTTTCTCTCTTTAAGTTTTACTCCTATATTACTACTGCCATTTATTACTTTTTTCTTCATTTTTTCTCTTTCCCCCTTATTATTCTAATATCCAGAGTTCCGTAGTAGCCGCAGGAATAGAAACCTTAAACTCTTTTACCCCTTTGGCAATATACTTCTTCTGGAATGGGTCATATACATCACATTTCTTAGGGAGTTTTATGGTTCTTTCTCCTGCATATCTGGTATGGATAGCCAATACCTTCTCACTGGCAAATATCTGGTCATCTCCTTCATCATAGATATGGCAGCCGGCATACCTTGCGATATTCCTTAACAGAGAAGATGGAAGATTTGGCGCACCTGACCAGATAGATGTCCAGTTAGGGAATTTCTTTACACAAAGACCTGGCTTACGGAATGTCGCAATAGTAGGAGGTGTAGCAACCAATTCTCCTAATATCTCTACCTCCCTATCTTTGCACCAGAATATAGGAACTAATATATTCTCCCGGCTGAAATGCTCTGTGCCATACCTGGTGTTTGTTGGTAGCCCTTTGGTTATAGGATGAGAATAGTCAGTAATGGTTAAATCTGTACCAAATGCAAACTTGGGGTCTATGTAATCTATTTTCATACCGGTAACTTCGGAAATGTTTTCTACTGAAAGCCCTTTATCACTGACAAAACCAGGACAACCAACCCAGATGACTGTATTACTCTTGTTCCTTATTTTCCCCTTGATTACTTCTCTCTCTTTCTCTGAAAAATGAAAGGTGTTTAGAAAAATATAAAGTTTGTAATTATCAAAAGGAAAATTGGGCTCAGTTAAATCAATATCTTCATATACATCAAAAGGTGCTCCCATCTTGCATAATCCCTCTGCTGTCTGAGCAAAAATTAAGGGCCTATGAAATTGATTGAGACTCTGGTAATATAAAGACTTGTTACTGACAATTACTGCTATCTCACTATTCTTTTTGTCTTTACCTATAAGATTGTTGGCGATTTCTGAAAAAACAGAAAAGGTTTTAAGTATCTCAGGATGGTCAAACCATAATCCCTTGTTTCCTAAACTGAACCAGCTTATACCACTCCCGGGCTTGGAAAAAATACCAGCAAAATTCCTCTTCAATACCGCTATCGTCTCTTCTATTGTCCATGCCTGCCCAAAATTATCTCCTGTATTCCAATAAAGAGGTGAATAAATTGTACTTTCACAGGGTGTTAATAATGTTCTGCTATCCTCTTCATTTATTGCCATTTTTCCATTAAGAACTATAGAATCTGGTAGAAACTGAGGAATATATACACCACCAGGTTGTCTTTCTCTATAGCTATATGGGGTTAGGAAAAAATCAACATTGGGGTCACGAGCAAGTTTCCCATAAGCACCATGCCTCCTTCTCTGTATCCCTCCTTCTGGCTCATTCCAACCTGGAAAGAAGAAAGAACCACTCCAAATTCCTACTATCATCTCTCCATTTGATGCTTCCTTTATTGCTCTGGCAAAGGTAGCAGCCACATCTGCCTGTATCTCTTGATAATAATAAAAATAATCTATTATCCTTTGGCTCTTTTGCGGGTCATAAAATAGACCAATATCTGCCTTAAATAATTCCGCCCACTTAGGAATTGATATTGTATCAAATGTTATTTTCTCATCTTTCCATTC
>JBFWKV010000176.1:0-2552 GCA_050252475.1 Candidatus Omnitrophota bacterium
GCTCTTCCGATCTAGTTTAAAATAGGAAAATTTTATAATTTGATAATTTTAACCATATGAAACTAACAGGGGCTAAAATTCTGGTAGAAAGTTTACTTAAAGAAGGGGTAGAGGTTATATTTGGCTATCCCGGAGGAGCAGTTTTGCCAATTTTTGATGTCCTTTATGATTCTCCCATAAAGTTTATCCTCACCCGTCATGAACAAGGGGCAGCCCATGCAGCGGATGGTTATGCACGAGCTACAGGAAAAGTTGGTGTTTGTATTGCTACTTCTGGTCCAGGAGCAACCAATCTTACCACAGGAATTGCTAATGCCTATATGGATTCCATTCCTATTATTGCCATTACTGGTCAGGTAAAAACGTTTTTAATTGGTAATGATGCTTTTCAGGAAGCAGATGTTACGGGAATAACCCGTCCAATTACTAAATATAATTATTTAGTTAAGAATGTCAAGGACCTTGCCCAGATAATAAGGGAAGCTTTTTATATTGCTTCTACCGGAAGGCCAGGACCGGTACTGATTGACCTCCCGGTAGATGTGCAACTGCAGGAGACAGAATTTATCTGGCCGGAAGAGGTAAATATTCGTGGATACAGACCTACTTACTATGGGCATCGAGGGCAGATTAAGAAGTTAGCAAAGGCAATAGCTGAAGCAAAGAAACCCGTTTTTTATATTGGAGGAGGAATTATTTCCTCGGGAGCAAGTCAGGAATTGAAAAAACTTGTGGAGAAACTGAAGATTCCGGTTACTTCAACTTTAATGGGATTGGGGGGCTTTCCCGGGACAGATGAGCTTTTTCTGGGAATGTTAGGCATGCATGGGACAGTTTATGCTAATTTAGCAGTTCAGAATTCAGATTTACTCATTGCGGTAGGTGCACGTTTTGATGACCGTGTCACCGGGAAACTGGATGCTTTTGCTCCTTATGCTCGCATCGTTCATATAGACATTGACCCTGCGTCCATCAGTAAGAATGTTAAGGTAGATATTCCTATTGTAGGAGATGCCAAAAATGTTTTGGGACAGCTGTTAGAAGAGATTGATGAAGTTCCTGATACAGAAAATTGGCTAAACCAGATAAATGAATGGAAGAAAAAGAATCCTTTGAGATACAAAGATAGTGATGAGAAGATTAAACCGCAGTATGTGGTAGAGCAGATTTATGAAGTAACTAAGGGTGATGCTATTATTACTACCGAAGTAGGACAGAATCAGATGTGGGCAGCACAGTGGTATAAGTATACCAGACCACGAACATTTATTTCCAGCGGTGGATTGGGAACTATGGGGTTTGGTTTTCCTGCAGCCATAGGAGCAAAAATTGGTTGCCCGGATAAAGAGGTTTTTGATATTGCAGGAGACGGTTCAATTCAGATGAATATTCAGGAACTAGCTACCTGTGTTTGCAACAGAATAAATGTAAAAGTGGCAATTTTGAATAATGGCTATCTGGGAATGGTGAGGCAGTGGCAGGAATTATTCTATAAAAAACGCTATTCACATACTTGTCTCACTAGCCCTGATTTTGTGAAATTAGCGGAAAGTTATGGAGCGGTGGGGATACGCGTTAGTAAAAAAGAAGAAGTCCGTCCTGCCATAGAAAAGGCGCTTTCTATAGACAATACAGTATTTATCGATTTCCAGATTGATCCCGAGGAGAATGTTTTTCCTATGGTGCCTGCGGGTGAGGCAATTGATAGGATGATAGGAGGAATGGCATAATTTTAAATAAATTTTTGAATAATAAAGAAAAATGAAGCATACTATCTCAGTATTGGTAGAAAATAAACCAGGGGTTCTGGCAAGAATTTCCGGGCTTTTTAGTGCACGGGGGTTTAATATAGAATCTTTAGCGGTGGGGGAGACGGAAGATCCTACTGTTTCCCGGATGACTATAGTTGTTGATGCGAAAGACGAAAGGATTTTGGAACAGATAATAAAACAACTGCGTAAACTTATAGATACTATCTCCGTAGTTGACCTCACTAAGAGAAATTTTATTCATCGCGAACTCGCTTTGGTAAAAATAAATTTTAGTAAAGAGAGTAAGACAAAAATTACTTCTCTTGTGCATAAATATAAAGCCGAACTTCTCGAAATACGTGAAGATTTGGCAATTTTAGAAATATGTGCGGAATCAGAGAAAGTAAAAAATTTTCTGGAAGAGTTAAAGATATTCGGCATAAAAGAACTGATGCGGACAGGAAGAGTGGCGATGATAGTTTAAGCCGTTTAAATGTCTATCTTCGGATAGGTAAGTTAATTTAGTTAACCTGAAGGTTTGTTATTTAACCAGTTTATTGAAGAAGGAGGGGAGGATGGCAAAAATTTATTATGATAGTGATGCGGATATAGAGCTTCTAAAAGAGAGAGTAATTTCCATTATTGGTTATGGCGTTCAAGGAAGAGGTCAGGCTGTGTGTTTAAGGGATTCTGGTTGTAAGGTTATTGTTTCAGAATTAGCAGGAACCCCCGCATTTGAACAGGCAAAGAAAGATGGATTTGAGCCGATTTCTGCCTTTGAGGCAGCAAAACAAGCAGATA
>JBFWKV010000177.1:0-2545 GCA_050252475.1 Candidatus Omnitrophota bacterium
TACACGGGGGATGTTTTGCTAACGTTGCTCATGGGAATAATTCTATTGTTGCTACAAAACTTGCTTTGAGATTAGCTGATTATGTAGTTACCGAGAGCGGATTCGGGACTGATTTGGGTATGGAAAAGTTCTTTGATATTATTTGTCGGGAAGCAGATTTTAAACCTGATTTGGTTTTACTGGTAGTTTCGGTAAAGGCTTTGATAGCTCAAGGAAGAGAAAACAGGAAGAAAACAAAAGAAAAAAGTCTTAAATTATTGGAGGCAGGCTTTAAAAATCTCGATCGCCATATTGATAATGTTGTTAAATTTGGAGTTCCGCTGGTGGTGGCTATCAATCGTTTTCCGGAAAACCATCCTGACGAGCTTAAAGCAATAAAACTTCATTGTGAGTCTAGAGGGATAAGAGCAGTAGTTTCTGAAGTAGTAACTAAAGGAGGGGAGGGGGGAAGAGAATTAGCTGAAGCAGTTTTAAGGACAATCCAGGAAAAAACTTCTTCTTTCAAGCCTTTATACAAATTAGAATTACCCTTGAAGAAAAAGATAGAAATAGTGGCTCACGAAATATACGGGGCGAAGAATGTTGAATATTCTCAGGAAGCAGATGATGTTTTAGAGCATTTGGAGAATTTAGGATTTGGTAGTCTCCCCGTTAATATCGCAAAAACTCATTTTTCCCTTACGGATGACCCTAAAATTAAAGGAGCACCTGTGGGGTGGAGTTTAAAAATAAGAGAAGTAAGAATTATGGCGGGTGCTGGTTTTGTTGTTCCTATTGCAGGTAGGATTTTGCTTATGCCCGGTTTGCCTGAGCATCCTTTGGCGGAGAAAATAGACATTACTTCAAAGGGTGAAATAATCGGTCTATCTTAGTCGTAGTAAGCAGGAGTCTGTTTTGAGTGGTGAGTTTAAGATTAAAGGGAAGGATAAATGAGCCCCGAAAAGGAGGATGGAATAAATGTATGTTGAACAACCTCTGAAGAAATATCTCGATGATTTAGCAGATAAAAAAGCTGTTCCCGGTGGAGGTTCAGCATCAGCGCTTGTATCTGCTATAGGGAGTGCACTTATAAGCATGGTTTGTAATTTTACCATTGGGAAACAAGAGTATAAAGATAATGAGGAAGAGGTTAAAAAGATTCTTTCAGATAATGAACTTATACGATTTCGGCTTACAGAACTTATTGATTTAGATATTTCTGCTTATGAGAAAGTGAGTCACGTTAGAAAAATGATTAAGGAGGATTCTAAAGAGAAAGATAAATACAGAGATAAACTTCAAGAGGTATTGAGAGAAGCGATAGCTGTTCCTCTGGAAGTTTGTCAGTTGTCCGTAAGAGCTTTAAAATTATGCATAAATTTGTTAGATATGGCAAATATAAACTTAATAAGCGACCTTTCTGTTTCTGCAAATTTACTTAAAGCAGGCTTTCAGTCTGCTATGGCTAATATTAATATAAATCTAAATAGCCTGAAAGATGATAATTATATAGTGGAGATAAGAAAAATTATGGAACCCCTTATTAAAGATAACGAAACCATACCTGATTTAATTCAGGAGAGAATTAAAGAAAAGATGTCTGATAAATACGGAGATAGAAATAATGGCTGAATTATTAGAAGGAAAGATTCTCGCTAACAAAATTAAAAAAAACTTACAAGAAGAAATTAAAACTTTAGGGACTACTCCCATATTAGCCTCAATTCAGGTGGGAGAAAATGCCTCATCAGAAATTTATTCAAGACAACAGAAGAGGATAGCAGATGAACTGGGAGTAAAATATTGTTTATTCAGAATGGATGGTAAGGTTCAGGAAAATGAATTAATTGAACTGATAGAAAGTTTAAACAAAGATAAGACAATACAGGGGATAATTATCCAGATGCCCTTACCTGCCCATATTGATCGTCAGAAGATTATAGAAAAACTGAATGTTTGGAAAGATATAGAGGGTATTCATCCAGAAAATTTAGGTTACATTTCTTTAGGCAGACCCCGTTTTATCCCCTGTACTGCAGAAGCGGTATTTGAACTGGTTAAATCTACCGGTGTAAATTTGCATGGTAAAGAGACAGTAATTGTTGGGCATAGCGAAATTGTGGGAAAACCTTTAAGTTTGCTTTTTATGAATGAGTTTTCTACGGTGACTGTTTGTCATATCGGAACATTCGAAGCAGGACATTTAGAAGAGCATATCCAAAGGGCAGAAGTTTTGGTTGTGGCGGTAGGAAAAGCAAATTTGGTAAAAGGGGAATGGATTAAAGAAGGAGCGGTGGTTATTGATGTAGGGATAAATAAGGTAGGAGAAAAGATTGTCGGTGATGTCGAGTTTGAGGAAGCAAAAGCAAAAGCCTCTTGGATTACTCCTGTTCCCGGTGGTGTTGGACCTTTGACTGTAATTATGTTGATGCGTAATCTGGTTAAAGCAGCAAAATTGCAATTTTCTCGATAAAAATTAACCTTTTAGTTTTAAATGACTCTTAAGGAAAAGATTGAGGCAGGGAAATTTATTATCACTTCTGAGGTTGGACCTCCTAAAGGAATA
>JBFWKV010000178.1:0-2522 GCA_050252475.1 Candidatus Omnitrophota bacterium
CCTGCGGGAAATGTGATAGCTGTCGGATAAGAGAAAAAGGATTTCAGGAAGCGCAGATAGAGGACCCGGCAAAAGAATTAAAATAAGAATGAAAGGGAAAGTGGCAGAGATTTTTCGGAGTATCCAGGGAGAAGGGATTTATGTAGGTATGCCCCAGCTTTTTATAAGATTTTATGGCTGTAAATTGAGATGTTCTTTCTGCGATACGCCTTTGAAATATTATGAAGAACTTTCTCCCCTTGAGCTTTTAACAAAAGTCAGGTCACTTGCCGAGGGAATAGATTGGTTATCTCTTACCGGCGGAGAACCTTTAGAACAGGCAGATTTTCTCAAAGAATTTCTCCCCCTGGCAAAAAGAGAAAATTTTAGAATGTATTTAGAAACCAATGGTATATATCATCAGGAATTAAGTAAATTAATTGAGCTTATAGATGTGATTGCTATGGATATAAAATTACCCAGTTCTACCGGGAGAAAGGCTTTTTGGAGGGAGCATAAAAATTTTCTGGAGATTGCCCGGGAGAAAGAGGTTTTTGTAAAGGTGGTGATTGGTTTATCCACCACCGAAGAAGATTTAAAAAAAGCCTTGGCACTGGTAAAAAATAAAGATATAATCTTTATTCTTCAACCGAATACCTTTGAACTGGAGAAATTGAGGAAGAAGCTGGATAGATTTCAGAATATCTGCCAAAATTATATCCAAAACTTTCGAATTATTCCGCAAATCCACAAATTATTAGGGAGGGATTAATATGGCGAAAGAATATACCGATAAACATGCGAGAATGGGGTTAAAAGAAAAATTACCAAAAATTGAATGTTTTCCCAACCAGTTTAAAGGGTATACCATTACCATTGAGATTCCTGAATACACTTCTGTCTGTCCACGCAGTGGACTACCCGATTTTGGTAAGATTACCATTCAATATATGCCAGCAAAATGGTGTATAGAACTTAAATCTTTAAAATTCTATATTTTGGGGTATAGAAACTTGGGGATATTCTATGAGAATGCGGTTAATCGTATTTTGAGAGATTTAGTAAATGCCTGTAAGCCGAAATGGTGTATCGTAAAAGGAGAATTTAATATCCGGGGAGGAATGCGGAGTATAGTAGAAGCAAGATACCCTTTTCGTAAGAGGCGTCTTGCCCAAGGTGAGGAATAAAAATAGAATGAAGCTCGCTTATTTTGACTGCTTCTGGGGAATAAGTGGGGATATGATTTTAGCCAGTTTATTAGACGCAGGGCTTAACCCTTCCCTTTTTCTCCAGGAATTTAAGAAGGCAAAACTTCCTCCTTTTGAACTAAAGCTGAGGAAAGTAAAAAAAGAAGAGATTTTGGCTACCCAGATAGAGATAAAGGCAAAAAATAAGAAGAATTTCTCGTTTCTTGATTTTAAAAAGATTATAAAGCAATCCCGCTTACCTCTGGATATTAAAAAGAAGGTGCTTAATACCTTTATTACTCTGGCAGAGGTAGAGAAAAAGATTCACGGAGTCAAAGGGAATGATTTTTGTTTTGAGCAATTGGGAGAACTGGATACTCTGGTGGATGTAGCAGGTACTTATATTGCTCTGGATTTATTGAATATAGAAAAAGTATATTTTTCTCGCCTGAGGGTGGCAAGGGGAGGTTTTTTCAAACATGGGAACAAACGCCTTCCTTTACCTGGTCCAGCAGTATTAGAATTACTTAAAGATATACCCCTCGAATTTATAGAAGAGCCTTATGAATATATTACTCCCACCGGGGCAGTTCTGGTAAAGAGTTTGTATACTCCTAATTTACCGCATTTCAAGATATTAAAAATTGGTTATGGTGCAGGAAGTATAAATTTCGGTTCCCAGCCCAACCTTCTCCGCGTTATCATTGGAGAAAGCTCCCCCTTGACAGAAGTCTAAATCTGTGTTATACTTTTACGGTAATGAGTTAAGTTAAGGAAAAAAAGAAAGATATGAGAAAAATATTTTTTATTTTGCTTTTTTTGGGTTTATTAAAAGTAGACAATCTGTGGGCAGATTCCTTGCTTAGCAGAGAAGCAGAGAAATATTATCAACAGGGTAAGAAAGAATTAAGTACAGGAAATTTAATTGAGGCAAAGAAGTTCTTTCAGAAGGCGGTAGCTATAAATCCAGATTTAAGAGATGCTTATTATCAGTTGGCTAAAATTGCCGAGATTCAAGGTTGTCCCGAACAGGCAGAAGAAGCTTATCAGAAGGTAGAATATAAAAGAGAAATAGTAGCTAAACCAGGGGGGGTTCCCTCGCCAAAGGAGGAGGCTGTTTCTTCTTCCTGTCCGGAATGCGAGCATTGGCAGATTATAAAGGAAGCAAAAGCCTGGGAAAAGGAAATAATTGGAGAAAAAGAAACTTTCCAATTGCCGGAGCAGGTTTCCCTTAAAGAAGCGGGAGCAATTGAAGGGGTTTATACGGGAATTGAGCAGAGAGACCTTTATAAAGCAGAGAGAAAAGGCCCACCTATTGCCAGCAGATTTGACCCCTATCATCCAGAACATAAGGAT